>DASRJF010000370.1:0-9590 GCA_035649615.1 Planctomycetota bacterium
GTCACGATCACCGAGGTGACGTTCGACCAGGTGGCGTACAAGCGCGGCGAGACGCCGGGCGTGCTCAAGCTCAATGACTCGCTGACGGAAACGGTGGCGGGGACCGGCAACGGCGCCCCGGCGCCCGCCAAGGTCGAGGACGCGGCGGAGGTCGACAAGGCCCGCGAGCAGTTGAAGAAGCGGAACAAGCGCGAGTCGGTCCCGGATGAAGCGGAAGAGGACGCCAAGGAGAAGAAAAAGCCGAAAGAATAGTAGGCGATGAGGGTGACCAGGGGTGTCATCCGCAATCCGTCATCCGTCATCGCAGGTGGATCGAACTCGGCGGGGTCCGTGTTTGTCTTAGGTAGGATCAGAGAGCCAGGTTGGGAGATCGCCATGCACCGATGGACCGCTGTCGCCGTCGCCGTATCGGTCGTCCTCGCGCCCGCCCTCGCCGTGCGGTCGCAGGAGGCGCCCGCCGCCGAGAAGCGGCTCGACTTCAAGTTCCGCGACGCCGCGGTGGACAAGGTCCTCGACTACGTCGCCCAGCAGATGGGCTGGACCTGGACGAAGAGCCCGTCGGTGAAGATCGAGGGGACGATCACCGCTTTCAACGAGTCGTCGGTCCCCGAGAGCAAGGTCGTGGACTTCCTGAACGCGGCGCTCCAGAGCGCGAAACTCCAGGTCATCCTCCTCGAGCGCACGCTGAAAGTGGTGACCGAGGAGGAGGCGAAGAAGGGCGCGTACAACATCAGCGTCGGCGACGATCCCGCGAAGATTCCGATCAACGAGGCCTACTGGACGTGGGTCTTCCCGCTTCGAAACCTCAACGTCGACGAGGTTGAAAAGAAGCTCTCCGACGTCGTGAAGGCCGATGGGATGACGGTCGCGTTCAGCCCCTACTCGAACAGCGTGATCATGACGGGCAAGAACTCGGCGATCTACCGCATCGCCCGCATCCTCAGGATCATCGACGTCCAGGCGCCGGACAAGCTCGAGGTCCGGCTCTTCAAGCTCAAGCACGCGGACGCGCAGGAGACGGCCAAGGTCCTGAACGACGTCTTCAAGAAGGCGGAGGCGTCCGCGGGCGGCGGCAATCCCTGGCAGCAGGCGATGTCGCAGATGATGGGCGGCGGCGGCCGCCAGAACCAGGGCCCCCAGCCGCGGGCGCTCGCGAGCGAGATGCTGCGCATCACCGCGGACCTCCGCACGAACGCCGTCATCGCCACCGCCACGAAGGACAACCTCGACATGCTGGAGCGGATCCTCAAGCAGCTCGACGGGGAATCCGCGGAGGCGGTCCGGCTGAAGCTGTACCCGCTCCGGTACGCGGACGCGAAGGGCGTCGCGGACCTCATCACGAAGGTGTACGAGGACGAGGCGACGCAGTCGCGCCAGGCCAGCCGGAACCAGCGCCAGATCCCCATCTGGATGGGCGGCAATCCGCAGGTCGGGGCCGATCCGACCGGCGCCACGCGCGAAGTGCGCGCGGTCGCCGACATCCGCAGCAATTCCGTCGTCGTCGCGGCGAACGAGGTGAACCTCAAGACCGTCGACGACCTGATCGCGAACCTCGACCGCCAGCTGACCGACATCCTGCGGATCAAGGTCTACGAGCTGAAGAACGCCGATCCCGCGCAGATGGTGACGATGCTTCGCGAGATGTTCCGGCCCCAGATCACGGCCACCCAGCAGGCGGGCCGGCCCCAGCAGCAGCAGGGCGGCGGCGGCCAGCAGAACCCCTTCGGCTTCATAGGGAACCGGACCGGCCCCGGCGGAGCGGGAGCCAGCAGCCTCCTCGCCCCGAGCATGGAGATGGAGATCGCGGGCGACCCGCGCACCCGGTCGATCGTCGTCAAGGCGAGCGAGGACTACATCGCAGTGATCGACGAGATCGTCGAGCAGCTCGACCGCAACCCCACCGAGAGCATGGAGACCCATGTCATCGCGCTCCGCCACGGCGACGCCGCGGGCGTGGCGCAGGTGATCCAGCAGCTCCTGAGGGGCGGCACGACGGGCACCGCGAACCGCGGGAACACGACCCAGAACCAGGGGAACCGCGGCGCGACGAACAACAACAACCGGCCCGCCACGCGGCAGAGCACCGGCGGCAATACGCGCAACCTCGGCCCGCTCCAGGACCAGGATCCGGCGCCCGCACCGGCGCCGAACATGACCCAGGAGGGCGCCCAGGACGAGGAGGCCCGGCGCGCGATCGAGGGCCAGGCCGACGTCCAGGCCGACCCCGCCACGAACTCCGTCGTCATCCGCACGTCGCCCCGCAACCTCGAGGCGATCCGGCGCATCATCCAGAATCTCGACCGCCCGCGCCCCCAGGTGCTCATCAAGGTGCTCATCACCGAGGTCACGCTCGACAACGAGCTGCGCTTCGGCGTGGAAGGCTTCTGGGAGAACAAGTTCCGCATCAACGGGGACCTCCACACGCAGAGGTACGGGACCGACTTCGACCTGCCCACGCAGGGCCTGGCGGCGCTCATCACGGGCGACGAGATGCGGGCCGCCCTCAACGCCTTCGCCGAGGAGGGCAAGCTCAAGGTCCTCGCGACCCCCCGCATCCTCGTCCTCGACAACGAGACCGCCAACATCAACGTGGGCAAGGAAGTGCCCCGGATCACGAATTCGACGGTCAACGATCTCGGCAACACGGTGAACAGCATCACGTACGAGCCGGTCGGCATCCTCCTCGAGGTGACGCCCCACATCAACTTCGACGGGCTGGTCACCATGCTCGTCCATCCGGAGATCTCGGACGTCGCGCCGGCGTCCGAGGCCGTCGAGATTTCGCCGGGCGTCTCCTCGCCGACGTTCAACGTCAACTATGCCAACACCACCGTCGCCATCCGGACGGGCCAGACCGTCGTGATCGGCGGCCTGATCCGGGAAGGCGAGACGGACACCGTCACCAAGGTTCCGATCCTCGGCGACATCCCGCTCCTCGGGTACCTCTTCTCGAACACGATCCGCCAGACCGTGAAGCGCGAGCTGATGGTCTTCCTGACGCCGATCGTCTCGTTCACGTCGGCCCAGCTCGAGGAGATGACCGAGCTCGAGAAGGCGAAGCTGAAGCTCATCGACGACGACGACATCGAGGACGCCGGGGACGCGTGGCTCCACAGGATCCGCGACTAGCCGGAAGCTTCCGGGAGCGTGTCAGGCGCCTGAGGGACTGATTGAACATGTTGCGCGTGTGGCCCTTCCTTCCCTTCTTGTGGCTCGCGGCATGCTCCTCCCGGCCCGTCGAGGAGATCCGCGCTGAAGAGGCGACGCACTACGCGGAGCGGGCGGACGCCGCGGTCGCGGAGGGGCATTACGCCGAAGCGATCGATGCGTACACCGAGTCGCTGAAGCTGAACCCGACGGCCGCGGAGGTCTGGTACCGCCGGGGCAACGCCTACCTCAAGCGGCCCTCGGACCCCCAGTTTCCCAACCTGCGGCGGGAATGGATCCGCCAGGCGGAGCGGGACTACTCGTCGGCCCTCCGGGTCAACCCCACGCTGGCGGTCGCGTACTTCAACCGGGCCATGGTCCACATGAAGGGGAAGCGGTATCTCGACGCCGCGAAGGACCTCTTCGAAGTGACGCGACTCGAGACGAACAAGGCCGACCCCATGCTGAGGGACGCGGAACTGTACCTCGGCGACATCTACCTCACGAAACTCGAGGACCAGCAGGTGCTGGGGATGGGGCATTACGACGAGTACGTGAAGCTCGGCGGGGACCGGCCCGACGTGGTGAAGCTGGTCCGCGAATGGCGCCAGCTCATGAGCGCGTCCAAGACCGAGGGGTCCGCCGCGCCCAAGGGGCCCACGCCCGAGGACGAGGCGGCGGCGAAACAGCTCCACCTTAGAATCCTGGGCTTGATCCCGAAGGGCGAGGAAGCGCGCCCCGAGGTCGCCAAGCTCCTCGAGGAATTGACCGTCAAGTACGGCCACACCCGCTACGTCCGCGACAACGAGAAGGGCCTGAAAGCGCTTCTGAACGCGTTCAAGCCGAAGGAAAAGTGAGCTTCAAGCTCCAAGCTTCAAGCTTCAAGCCAGAGCTGATCCTGGTCCTGCTCCTCCTCCTCGCATCCCAGGATCCCGAACTGGAGGCCGCGCTCAAGGCCGACCGGGCCCGCATCGCCGCGAAAAAGCCCCTCGCGAAGGACGAGCTGCGCGCCTACCGGGCCGTCGCCCCCCGCCTCTCTCCCGACCGCCATCGCTTCCGCCTCAAGACGATCCCCGTCTCGTTCTCGGATGCCGAGGCGTCCCGCGCCGACCTGGCCAAGGCGCTCCTGGAACCGCTGGCCGCCTATTACAAGGCGCAATCCGGCGGCGTCTTCGAACTGGAGCCGTTCCTTCTCGACGCGAGGGGAACCTCCGGGCCGAGATCCGAGTTCGCCTCGGCCGCCTCCGGATCGGCGGCGGAACTCAAGGTCGTCGGCCGGATCCTGCGAGCCGAGGACCTCGAGGGGGCGGACGGATTCCTCCTGGTCGTCGCGGGGGAGATCGGCGCGCCGAAGACCGGACTGTGGCCCCACGCGTCGACGATCCGCCTGGGGAGCCGCGACATCGACTACGTCCTGCTTCCCGAGCGGGGGGACCACCGCTGGTTCGGAATCGCCGCCCACGAGGCGGGCCACCTCCTGAAGCTCGAGGACAAGTACGGGGACCGCGAGGCGAAGGTGGGCCGCTGGTGCCTCATGGGCACGGGCTACCTCGACTCCACGAAGGAGGATCCGCGGCCGGGGCCGCTCTGCGCCGTGTGCCGCGAAAAGCTGGCGTGGGCGGCGCCGGTCGTCCACGATCCCGCGTCGGAGGGGAGCTATTCGCTCGCGCCCGGGGCGGCCGCGGTGAAGGTGCCGGTCAACAAGGACGGCAAGGAGTCCGTCGTCCTGGAGGCGCGCGGAAAGCAGCTCCTGGTGTGGCACACCGGCGGCGGGCGCCCGATCGAGCTCGCGGCGATCCTGCCGACGGAGTCGCGCGACCGGCTCACGCCGTGGTCCGATCCCCCGTTCCGGACGCGCACGCTGGGGGCGACCGACGCGTGGATCACCGACGTGCGAATCCAGGAAGGCCGCGCGTGGTTCCGGCTCGGCCCCGCCGCGGAGCTCACGCCTCTCGAGCAGCTCCGCCGCGCGCGCGTGGGACGAGAATTGGGAAAGTGACCGACCCGACTACTCGAACACCTTGGTCACGGAGAGTTCGAGGCCCGGGATGAGGTTTGTGAACAGCGTCTGACTCTCTCTCCGGTATCCCGAAGGCTCGTAACGCCCCTCCACGAGGCGCCATACTTGGACGCTATGGTCGGAGGGGTCCACGATCCAATACTCCTGCACACCGTTGCGCGCATACAAATCGCGTTTCACGATCAAGTCTCGCTCAGGGTGAGCAGGCGAGAGAACCTCAATCAGCAAATCGGGTACGCCCCGAATCCAGTCTTGGATGATGGATTCGTTCTCCCGACGGACGAAGATCAAGTCCGGCTCAACGATGTCTCCGGAGGGCAGATGAACGTCAAGAGGAGACGCCAATATTTCCCCAAGTCTGCGCTCACGGACATAGGAGGCCAATTCAAGCGTCAAGTTCAGAACGACCCTTTGATGCGGCACCTGGGGCCCCGGGGTCATGAAGATCTCCCCGTCGATCAGCTCGGCGAGCGCGCCTTCGGGGAGCTTCATGAAGTCGTCGACCGTCTTTCTCGGTCGCGTCAGCGAGTCGGCCATCGACTCCATTCTACTCTCGGATCGCGCTCCGCACGGGGGGAAGAGCGCAGGAGGCGTGCCGTGGGTGTCCGCCGGAAAGTGTTGTGCGGCGGGGGAATGGATCAACGAATGAAGGATCTCGGTATCGCGTTTCGGTTGGGAACGACGGTGTTTCCCGGGGGATGGCCAACCGCGAACCGGGCTCCTGGCCGCGGACTTCCAGTTTCCATATTCCGGAATCCTAGAGATTCGTCTTGAAGAACTCGACGATCCTCTCCTCCATGTTCCGCCGATCCCGTTCCCCGCGCGGCATGTGCCGCTCCGACGGATAGAGAAGCAATTCGTACGGCTTGTTGGCCATGATCAACGCGTCGATGAAGCGCGCCGTGTGGCGGAAGTGCACGTTCTCGTCGAGCATGCCGTGGACGAGCAGCAGCTTCCCCCGCAAGCGGTCGGCGAATTCGAGCGCGCTGGCCCCGCGATAGCCTTCGGGATTGTCCGACGGCGTCCCCATGTAGCGCTCGGTATAGTGCGTGTCGTAACCCGCCGGATCGGCGTTGGGGGCGCCCGCGACCCCCGCCTTGAAGACTTCCGGGGCCTTCAGGAGGCACATCAGCGTCATGTACCCGCCGTAGCTCCAGCCGTAGATTCCGACCCGGTCCCCGTCCACCCAGCCCTTCGACTTCGCGAAATTCACGCCGTCGACCTGGTCGCGCACCTCGACGGTCCCCATCGCCCTCGCGATCGCGCCCTCGAACGCCAGCCCCCGCCGCGAGGAACCCCGGTTGTCCACGCGCATCACGAGGAACCCCTCGTTCGCGAGATACTGGGCCCTCATTTCGACCGTCGCGGCCCAGCTGTCCTGCACGGATTGATGATGGGGGCCGCCGTACACCTGCACCAGGAGCGGCGCCGGCAGGTTCGCGGGCTTGTAGAACATCCCGAAGAGTTCAGCGCCGTCCCTAGACCGGAACGAGAACATCTCCGGCGTGACGAGCGGCAGGTCGACCGCGGCCGCGGGGTGGACGTCGCGATCCGGATTGTGGAGGCGCACGGAAAACGGCCGCGACCTCGAGTCGTGGATGTCGACCCACGAGGCGAAGTCCTTCGAGAACACCGCCTGGTGGAACCCCGGCTCCCGGGTGAGCCGCACCGGCTCGCCGCCGTCGAGGCTCGCCATGAACACGTGGCACTCGGTCGGCGGATTCGCCGCGGAGAACGCGACGCGCCGGCCCGTGGGATCGAAGCCCCGGACGGCGTCGACCGCCCACTCCCCCGACGTGAGCACGCGCGAGAGCGTGCCGTCCGCGCGGCGCAGCTCGAGATGCTTGAACCCGCTCCGCTCCGACGCCCACAGGAATTCGCCGGTATCCGGGACGAAGCGCAGGTCGAGGTGAAGGTTGACCCATAGATCTGATTCCTCGACGAGGAGCGTCGTCCCCTTCCCCGTCGCGGGATCGAACGCGCGAACCTCGAGGCGTTTCTGGTCGCGGCTCTGCAGCTGGGCGAAGAGGCGGCCGTCGGGATGCCAGGCGACCCGGGCGAGGTACTCGGCGTTCCCGAGATCCATCCACGCGGTCGGGCCGCCTTCCGCGGAGACGACGCCCAGGCGGACCCGCGCGTTCTCCGCCCCGGCGAAAGGATAGCGGTGGTGCTCGAATTCCAGGGCGCCGCTTCCGAAATGGGGGAGGGTGAAGACCGGGATGTGGCGGTCGTCGGCCTGCTCGTACGCGATCCGGCGGCCGTCGCGGCTCCACCAGAGTCCCGAGAAGCGGTCCATTTCCTCCTGCGCGACGTACTCGGCGAGGCCGTTCGTCACCCCGGGTTGCGCGTCGTGCGTGAGCCGCCGTTCGCCGCCCCCGGCGACGTCCGCGACGTGGAGCTCGCCGTCGCGCACGAAGGCGACGCGGGAGCCGTCGGGGGAGAGATGGGGATCGATCGCGCCGCGCGCGACCAGCTTCAGCGATCCCCCGGTCCCCGCCCAGGCGTCGCCGCCCAGCGGGACGAGGAGCGTCGCCCCGGTCTCGCTCCAGGCGTAGTGCGTCACGCCCGTCTCGCGGAGGCGCTGGCGCTCGCGGCGGAGCGCCTCTTCCCGCGAGACGTTGGCGTCGGTCACGCCGCCGCCGGGGGGCGCGAAGAGAACCCGCGTGGCCCCCGTGGCCACGTCCATCGCGTGGAGGACCCGGGCGAGTCCCCCCTCGGGCGCGTGGAGGTACGTGAGGAGCCGGCCGTCGGGCGAGAAGGCGATCTTGCCGGGGATCGCGGTCCCGGGCCGGGGGTAGCGGGCGACCAGGTCGAGCGTGAGCTCGGGCATGAGGCGTGAGCTTAATGGAAACCCCGCCAATCAACCAGTGGCGGGGCCGCGAGAGGTATAATCTATGAGTCGCGGGTTGGAGCGTGAACGCGGGCTCCGGATTTCGCTAGTCCGCCGGCAAACGGGTTGGTCTAATCCGTGGTGCCGGAGGGGGGAATTGAACCCCCACCCCCTCGCGGGGACCGGATTTTGAATCCGGCGCGTCTGCCAGTTCCGCCACTCCGGCCCGAGTGCGGGGATTATAGGCGTCCCTGAAACGGGGGCGCAACACGGGAATCTCTTGATGTCCGACACGCGCATCTTCACGAATCCCGCCGCCGCCTCGCCCGCCTCCTTTTCCTGGGAGCAGGTCGCGTCGACGCTCGGCGCGGAACCGGGCGTGATGAACGTGGGCCACCTCGCGACGGCGGGGGCGGTCGCGCGCGGCTTCGGCGGGGACCACGCCGTGGTCTGGTACGGGGCCGACGGCGAGGTCCAGCGCGTCACGTATACGGAGCTGGACCGCTCCTCGGCGAAGGCCGCGAACCTCCTGTCGCGGCTCGGCGTCAAGCCGGGAGACCGCGTTTTCTTCGTCCTGCCGGTGATCCCCGAGCTCTACTTCGGATACCTCGGCGCGCTGCGGCTGGGAGCCCTCGCGGGCGTCCTCAGCCCCGGGCGGAACGCCGAGGTCGTGCGCAACGTGCTGTCGCGGTCGCGGCCGAAGGTCGTCGTGACGCTCCAGATGTTCAACCACACGTTCGCGGATCTGAAGCCCGACCTGCCCGACGTCCAGACGATCCTGTACGTGAACCGGTCGCCGTTCCAGCTGCCGTCGATGGAGCCGTTCGAGAAGATGTGGCAGGAGGGGTTCGACGCGGCGGAGGCCGCGGCGCCGCCGCCCGCGACGAAGCCGCAGGACCGCGCGGTGCTCTACTTCACGGAGCTCGCGCAGACGGGCTCGGTGATCTCGCACGAGTCGGCGCTGGGGATCGCGCACACGGCGTCGGCGGCGCTGGACTGGAAGCCGCGCGAGGCGGCGGTCGTGGCGTTCGCCCCCGGCGACCCGCTCTTCACGACGTACGCGCTGCTCGCGCCGCTCCTGATCGGCGGGACGGCGGTGGTGCACGAGGATCCGGCCCGGTTCACCCGCCATGCCGATGTCGCGTCGCACGAGACGCCCTCGGCGTGGCTGTCGTCGTTCCGCGCGCTGGACGTGATGCTCCGGAGCGATCCGAACCTGGGCGGGCTCCTCAAGGCGTGCCGGAGCATCGGGGTGACGTATCCGGCGGACCCCGGGTTCCTGTCGATGACGTCGATGTCGTACGGCGCGCCCGTGCGGCCGGTGTGGACGCAGCGCGAGCTGAACGTGATCCAGACAATCGACCTCGAGGAGAAGTACGGGTCGGTTGGAAAGCCGCTGCCGGGGGTGACGATCAAGATCGTGGACGGCGAGGGGAAGGAGCTGCCGGCCGGGATGGTGGGGACGATCTGCGTGAAGACGGGCCCCGCGGCGCCGTTCCTCGAGTACTGGGAAGACCCCGGGTTGACCGCCCGTCACCTGCAAGACGGCTGGTTCCACACGCCCGCGCGCGGCCGCCTCGACGACGAGGGCGC
>DASRJF010000371.1:0-5616 GCA_035649615.1 Planctomycetota bacterium
ACCATCGAGCAATTCGCGAAGTCGTACGACCGGTTCGTCGCGGTCAAGGAGCTGACGCTCGACATCCCCAAGGGGGAGATCTTCGGGTTCATCGGTCCGAACGGGGCGGGCAAGACCACGACCTTCCGCTTCCTCGCCACGCTCCTGGAGCCGACGGGAGGGCGGGCGACGATCAACGGGTTCGACGTCGTGCGCGAGGTCCGGGACGTCCGGCGCCACATCGGGTACATGCCCGATTCGTTCGGCGTCTACAACGGGATGCGGGTGTGGGAATTCCTCGATTTCTTCGCGGTGGCCTACGGCGTCTCGCGGGTGCAGCGCGGCCGCCTGATCCACGACTGCCTGGCGCTCGTCGACCTGCACCACAAGCGCAACGACCTCGTGAACGCGCTCTCGCGCGGGATGAAGCAGCGGCTCTGCCTGGCGAAGACGCTCGTGCACGACCCGCCCGTGCTCATCCTCGACGAGCCCGCGTCCGGGCTCGACCCCCGCGCCCGCGTCGAGATGAAGGAGCTGCTCAAGGAGCTCCGCCAGATGGGCAAGACGATCTTCATCTCGTCGCACATCCTCTCGGAGCTGGCCGACACGTGCACGAGCGTGGCGATCGTGGAGCGCGGCGAGCTGCTCGCGGCGGGATCGATCGACAGCATCCTCAAGGCGCTCCAGGAGCACCGGGACGTCGAGGTCGTGGTCCTGAACGACCAGTCCGGCGCCGAGCTCTTCCTGTCGCACCATCCGAAGATCGCGTCGGTGACGCGCGAGAACGGGATGCTGCGTTTCGAATTCTCGGGGACCGACGAGGAGCTGGCGGTGGTGTCCGACGAGCTGTTCGCCCGGAAGCACCGGCCGCTGTGGATCCGCGAGAACCGGCCCGACCTGGAGGCGATCTTCATGCGGGTCACGAAGGGGCGCGTTCAATGAACGGAGCGGAGAGCGCGCTGGAGACCGGACTCGGCGCCAGGGCCGACGCCCTCGTGGGGGCGTCGCGGGGCCGCAACCCGATCTTCGACCGCGAGCTGCTGACGCTGCTGCGGTCGAAGAAGGCGTTCGCGCTCCTGGCCGTGTACGCCGGCCTCTCCGTGGCGATCGTCCTGGCCTCGTGGCCGCGGGACCAGATGAGCGTCCTCCTGCAGGGCGCGATCTCCCGCGAGCTCTTCGGGCTCTTCGCCCTCGGCCAGACCCTGCTCCTGGGCCTGCTGGTGCCGGCGACTCTCGGCGGCGCGATCACCCGCGAGAAGGAGGGCGAGACCCTCGACCTGCTCCTGGCCACGCCGCTCTCGGTGGACCGGATCCTGGTCGGGAAGCTTCTCTCGGGGCTCGCCTATTTCCTGATCCTGATGGTGACCTCCGTGCCGGCGGTGCTGCTCTGCTTCCTGATCGGCGGCCTCTCGTGGAGCGACGTCGCGGGGCTCTACGTGTTCCTCATGCTGCAGGCCGTCCTGTACGGCGTCATCAGCCTGACGTGCTCCACCTTCTTCCACCGCACGCACACGGCGGTCATCAACAGCTACCTGATCGCGGGCGCGGCGGGCGTCTTCCTCTGGGCGATCTACGGGGATGGGCTGCAGTTCTTCTCGGCGGAAAAACTGACGTCGATGATGACCTTCGTCCTCCTCGCCGCGGTTCCGATGTACCTGCTGAGCCGCTACCGCCTGAAGCAGCCCTTCAGCCCCGTGCGCAAGGCGATGGAGGAGGAGGACCAGTCGCAACAGATCGGCCTCATCATTTCGCGGGACCAGTTCCCGGACAACCTGATCGCGCCGCCGCGCCGCCAGCGGCCGCTCGAGGACGGCGTCAATCCCGTCTGGGACAAGGAACTCCAGGCGGAGATCTACGGCTCGGGGTCGCTGTTCGTCCGGCTCGTCATCCAGTTCGGCGTCCTCGCGTCGCTCGGCGCCTTCCTGTGGGTCCTCTCGTACGCGTTCAAGGGGGACCAGCTGCCGCCCCATCCGGAGTACCCGTACTTCTGCTTCATGATCGCGTACGTGATGATCGTCGGGCCCTCGCTGGCGACGACCACGTTCAGCCAGGAGCGCGAGTTCCACACGATGGAATCGCTCGTGCTCACGCTGATCCCGCGGCGGGACATCGTGCTGGGGAAATTCCTGGCGATCCTCCGGGTCGTGGGGGCGCTCTCGCTCATCAACCTCTTCCTGTTCTTCGTGGTCATCTTCCTGTCGAGCCACAACTTCATCCAGGTCCCGGCGATCATGCTGGCGGCCGGCGGGGCGGCCCTCTTCTCCGTGGCGCTCGGGATGACGCTCTCCCTCTACAGCCGGACGACGATCACGTCGACGATCTCGACCTACTTCGTCGTCTTCGCGCTGTTCGTGGGGCCGGTCCTGGCGCAGACGTTCCTGACGCGGTTTTTCCCGAATGTGCCCCTGGGGTACATCGAGACGCTCCAGTACATCTCCCCGTTCCTCGCGTGCGTGAAGACCGGCGGCACGGCGGGACAATTCGCCACGTTGATACCGCACGTGGCGGCGCTGACCTGCGTCTCGCTCTGCCTGGTGTTCTGGATGTCCGTGCGGCTGGAGAAGATCGTGAAGTCCCAGGCGGAGAAAACCTAACCCGGAATCAAACCCACGGGGCCGGGCGGACGTTCGTCAAGTTCGAGGAGGCGGGACTGAAGTGGACGCGATCCTGAGAATGGCCGGGCGGGCGCGGAGGCGGCTCATGCTGAGCCGGTTCCGCCAGCTCGCGGTCCTCTACGCGGCGGGCGGCGCGGCGGCCGCGACGGTCGCCGCGTGGATCGGCCGGCCCGGCGCCCTGGTCGTCCTCGCCGCGTACGGGGCCGCCCTCGGGGCGGGCCTCGTCGCCGCCGCGATCCACGCGGCCATCGCGCGTCCGTCGATCCGCACGGCGGCCCTCGCGCTCGACCGCGCGTCCGGAACCCGCGAGCGGCTCGCCACGGCGCTGCTCGTGCGCGCGGGATCCACGCCCGCCGAGCTCGCCGTCGTGGAGGACGCGACGCGGGCCGCCGCCTCGGCCGATCCCTCGCTCATCCCGCTCGGGCGCGTGCGCCGCGCCTGGTGGCCGGCGGTTCCGCCGCTCCTCTTCGTCGCCTCGCTCGCGCTGCCCCGGTTCACGGCCGACGCGCGCCCCGGCGCGGCCTTCGATCCGGCGGCGGCCATCGACGTGCCCGCGCCCATCCGCAAGGAGGAGTCCACCGGCCTGCGCAAGCGGGCGTTCGATCTCGAGCGCGTCGCCGCCGAGCGCGACCTCCCCGAGCTCAAGGAGCTCGCCCAGGCGATGCGGCAGATCTCCGAGGAGATCCGCCGGTCGGAGATGTCGCAGGCGGAGGCCCTCTCCAAGCTCTCGCGGCTGGAGGACAAGGCGAAGGAGCGGAAGCGGGAGCTGGCGAACGAGGCGGGACTTCGGGATCCCCAGGCGATGAGGCGAAACGACGACGGGTCGCCGGGCGCGGCGAGCGAAGAGGCGGCCCGGCGCGCCGAGGAGATGGACCGCAAGGTGGCCGAGCTCAAGGCGAAGATCGACGAGTTGAAGAAGGAGCTCGGAAAGCCCGGCGCCGAGGGCAAGTCGCCGGAGATCCAAGCCAAGCTGGCGGAGCTCGGCCGCCAGCTCGAGGGACTCGGCGCGAAGGAGATGGGCGACCTCGGCCGCGCCCTGGACAAGGCCGCCGAGGAGGGCGACGCCGAGGCGCTGGCCAAGATGATGGAGACGCTCGACGGCGAGATGGACGACCTCGAGGGGATGCTGGACGGGATGGCGCTCCTCGAGGGCGAGCTCGAAGCCCTCAAGGCGATGAAGGGCCGGTTCGCGGGGGAGGGGAAGGCCTGCCTCTTCTGCGGAGACAAGGGGGGAGGCTGAGAAGGCGAAGGGGGATGCGGCGCATTCCAGGCGGAAGGGGGAGGACAAGGCGCGGGAGCGGGCGCGGGCTTCGGCCGCGGCACCGGGCCGGGCCCCAAGGGGGAATTCAACCCGGACGATCCCAAGTTCTCGAGCAAGCAGAAGTCGCCCCTGAGCCCGGGCCGGATCATCAGCTCGATCCAATTCAAGACGCTCCCGTCCAAGGGCGACGTGCACACCGCGTATTCGGAGACGTACCGCGAGATGCGGGCGGAAGCGGCGGAAGCCCTGCAGCAGCAGGAAGTTCCGGCGGACTACCGCCTCCACGTCCGCGACTATTTTGAAGCGATAAGACCGGACCGCAAAAAGTGACGGGGATGCATCCGGCATCCGGCATCCAGGATGCGGGATGCAGGCTGCTGGATGCCCATGAAAGGACTCAGGCATGCCGTTCGAGGAAGAAGCGGGTAGGTTCCGGAAGACGTTCTTGTCGCTCGCGGATGAAATCGGCAAGGTCATCGTCGGTCAAAGGGCCACCGTCGAGGGCGTCCTCACCTGCCTCTTCGCCGGGGGCAATTGCCTCATCGAGGGCGTTCCCGGCCTGGGGAAGACGCTCCTCGTCAAGACGCTCGCGGAGGCGGTCGATCTCAAGTTCTCGCGCATCCAGTTCACGCCCGACCTCATGCCCGCCGACATCATCGGGACGGAGATCATCCACGTCGACGAACGGGGCGGGAAGAGCCTGAAGTTCCGGCCGGGGCCGGTCTTCGCGCAGGTCATCCTCGCGGACGAGATCAACCGCGCCACGCCGAAGACGCAGTCGGCCCTCCTCGAGGCGATGCAGGAACACCGCGTCACGGTCGGCGGCACCACGCACGCCCTGGAGGAGCCCTTCCTCGTCATCGCGACCGAGAACCCGCTCGAGATGGAGGGCACGTACCTCCTGCCCGAGGCGCAGCTCGACCGGTTCTTCCTCAAGCTCGACGTCCCGTTCAGCTCGCGCGAGGACCTGAACGCGATCCTGGAGCGCACGACGGGGGTGGATACGGCCGCGCCCGGGAGGATCCTGAGCGGGCCGGCCCTCCTGGCCGCGCGAAAGACGGTCCGCCAGGTCGTGGCCGCGCCCGAGGTGAAGGACTACTGCTCGCGGCTCGTCCTCGCCACGCATCCCGAGGTCGCCGGATCGCCGGAGATCGCCCGCCGCCTCCTGCGGTGGGGCGCGTCGCCGCGCGGCGCCCAGGCGCTCCTGCTCGCGGGGAAGGTGCACGCGCTCCTGGCCGAGCGGTTCAACGTCTCCTTCCACGACATCCAGCGCGTCGCCCTGCCGTGCCTCCGCCACCGGATCGCGCTCAATTTCGAAGCGCAAGCGGAGGGCATGAAGGAAGACCAGATCCTGGCGAAGATCATCGAAATGGTGCCCACGGCCGAGAGAGCGATGGTGGGTTAGGGTGAAGATTTGCGATTGGCGATTTGGGATTTGTGATTTCCGATTCCGGAAGTGCCAATCCGCCTTCGCTCCGGCGCTTGGGATCGAGCTGCGGCGGGATGTGGGTTGTCTACTCCTCGATTCTCAAATCGCAAATCACCAATCGTGAGTAGATGAAGCAACCCCTCTTGTCTCCGGAGTTCCTGAGAAGGCTCGATCAACTCGAGATCGTGGCCCGTCGTCCCTTTGCGGGTCGAATCAGGGGCGAACATCGTTCCGTACGAAGGGGCCACAGTCTCGAATTCGCCGACTACCGCAACTACATCCAGGGCGACGACTTGAGGTTCGTCGACTGGAAGCTGTACGCGCGCCTCGAT
>DASRJF010000372.1:0-3116 GCA_035649615.1 Planctomycetota bacterium
GGGCGCGCGACGTGGGCGGCAACTTCAGCAACTGGAGCGGCCAGCTCCACTTCCGCGTGACGTACAACGACGGCGTCGACCACGGCGGAGGCGACTCGAAAAAGTCGTGCGGATTCGGCGCGGCCGCCTCGGCGCCGCTCCTGTCGGCGGCCCTGATGGGGCTGGCCCTGTTGATGGCTGCGGGGCGCCGGGCAACCCGCAAGGATTGATTCCCTGTTTTCGGAGAGTACTCGCGAAGGGAAGCCGTTTCCTGCGAAGCCTGACCAGTACCCGGGTATCGCGTCGCCCGACTCGGGACCCAGGACGCAGGACCTTGAACCTTGACCACCACCGTAGCCCGGCGGGGGAACCCCCAGTCCCCCGCCGGGCTTTTTTTAGTCTCGCGATCGATCGCGACCCCATTCGCGCGCCTATGGGCTATGCTTATGGGTAGCCGCGGGTGTACACGAGCCCCCATGGGGCAAGGCCGGTCAAGAATTTAGAGCACCCGCGGCTTTTTTTATGCAGGGTGGGTTGGGCCTGCATCCCTAGAAATCAGACTTCAGACATCAGACTTCAGAAAACCAAAGTCCACAGTTCTCAGTTTTCAGTCTGCGGTCCACAGTCCTCAGTTGTTGACGGCGGCGCCGAGAGAAACAGTTCGGCCCGAAGTCCGAAGTCTGAAGTCTGAGATCTGGCAGGTTTGGTAAGATCTTCCATTGCATCCCTCGACTTTCGTGTCCCGGGCTCTTCCAGGAATCGCCATCGGATTCGCGGTCACCGTCTGGGGCTCATCCTTCGTCGCCGCGCGGCACCTGCTGAAGACGCTCGATCCGCTGGCGCTCGCCACCCTCCGGTTCGCCATCGCCTCGCTCTTCTTCGTGGGACCCTTCGCCCTGGCCCTGAAGCGGCGGACGCTCTCCGGCCGAGATCTTCTGAAGATGGCGTTCCTGGGCCAGCTCGCGTTCTCGACTTACTTCTGGCTCCAGTACACCGGCGTGAAACTGACGAACGCGGGAATCGCCGCGATTCTCGTCGTGGGGCTCTTTCCCTCCGCCACCGCCGTGCTGGCGCCGCTGGGGGGCGATCGAAGGCCGGGCCCGCGCACCTGGGCCGCGCTCGTCCTGGGATTCCTGGGCGTTGCCGCGGTCACGATGGCCGGGCCGGGGGACGGTTCCGTCTCCGCCGACTATCGACTGGGGGCGCTGTGCCTCATCGCCAACGCGTTCGGATTCGCGGTCTACACGCTCCTGACCCGGCGCTGGATGAAGGGCGTCGCGCCCGTGACGCTGACCGGCGGTTCGATGATCTTCGGATCGCTCGGCCTGGTCGTCATGTCGCTCGCGGCGGGGCCCCACCGCCTGGGACCGGTGCTGGCGCTGGATTCGACCCAGCTGGCCGCGCTGGCATTCCTCAGCCTATTCTGCTCCGTCGCCGGGTTCTTCGCCTGGAGTTTAGCCCTGGCGCGGATGGAGGCGTCGCGCGCCGCGGTCTGGATCTACGGGGAGCCCGTCATCGCCATGTCGCTCGGGTACGTCCTGCTCGAGGAACGGTATGGCGCGCCGGCGCTGGCGGGCGCGGTCGCCATCGCGATCTCCGTGGTTTTGGTCAATGGGCGGACCGGCGAATCTTATAAAACGGTTAAGGAGTAGAATTTCGACCGACCCAGGCTTAGGATGCCCGTCCATAAACTTATGAACCCCATCCTGCCGCTCGTCGCCTGCCTGGCCTTCGCGGCCCCCGCCGCCGCGCAGGAGGAATTCCGGGAGTTCATCGAGACCGCGGGCCGCATGGGCAGCGGCGGCTCCGTCGTCGACCAGGAATCGGCGCACTTCACGATCTCGGCCCCGAAACTCGGCGCCGACCTGCTGGGCTCCCACGCCGAGAAGGTGTGGGACTTCCTCCAGGAGACGCTCGGGGTCGCTCCCTCGGGCAAGATCAAGCTGGTCTTCTACTTCCTGGGAAGGGGATCCGACCAGATGGGCACCGGGGTCTTCGAGAAGTACGACCCCGAGGCGGATGTCCTCTACTTCCAGTTCGACTACGACTGGCGCCGCGACCTGGCGCGCGGCATCGTCGGGGCCTATCTCCACAAGCTGGCCCCGGAGCGCGCGGGCGCCATTTCTCCGGCGCTCCTCTCCGGCCTGAAAGCCTACCTCGGGAATTTCGACGCGAAACACGACGCGGCCGCCTTCCACACGCCGGTCAAGGGCCACCTCCACGTCTCCAAGCGCGCGCAATCGCTCGCGTCCAAGGGCAAGCTCCTGCCCGGGAAGAAATTCACCGACCTCAAGGTCGCCGACGTCGTCGACTTCGAACCCGCCGCGTGGGCGCTCGCCGGGTACCTCCTCAACGCGAAGGGGAAGCGCGACGAGTTGAAGGCCTGGCTCGCGGCCCACGTTGAAGGGAAAGAGGCGGCGCCGGTCGCGGCGCTCGAAGCCGACGTCACGAAGTGGGCCTCGGGACTCGACGTCAAGACGCCGGACCGCGAGGATGCGAAGTACCTCATCGCGGACACGATGTACTACTCGATCTACGTGCAGAAGGGGACGGCTCGGGTCAAGCCGGCGATGAACGACCGGCAGATCCTCGACGATCTCAAGAAGCGGATGGACCTCATCTACATCAAGTACGCCCAGGCCTTCAAGGTCGAGAAGTTCATCACGCGCCGGCCGAAGGTCTACTACTACAAGGACGAGTATGCCTACGCCGCGATGGGGGGCAGCCGCTCGGCGCTGGCCCATTACATGCCGCTCTCCAAGACCGTCGTCGCGTACGAGAATCCGGACGGGAAGGTCGTGTCGACGTTCCACGTCCTCGCCCACGAGGGATGCCACCAGTTCTTCGACCTCGCCTTCCCGGGGTTCTTCGAGTCCGAGGAGAACCCGACGTGGTTCAGCGAGGGACTCGCCGAGTGCTTCGGCTCGTGCGAGATCCGCGGCGGCAACCTCGAGATCTTCACGTCGACCGGCTCCGCGGCGGAGAACGCCCCGATCATCCGCGACATCATCAAGGAGGGGAAGCAGACGCCGTTCAAGGAGCTGTTCCAGATGAGCCACGAGGAGTTCATGACGCGGGCCGGGATCCACTATCCCCAGTCCTGGAGCATCTGCCACTGGATGTGGAACGCGGGCTAC
>DASRJF010000373.1:0-3745 GCA_035649615.1 Planctomycetota bacterium
GGAGGCTCCAGGGAGGTTCCCATGGCGGAAGGCGACGGCATCCAGGTCACGTTCCTCGACCAGACGGGCGCGAAGAGCGTCAAGGCGAAAATCTCGCCGACCGTCACGGTCAAGAAGATCCTTCCGAATATCATCACGAAGATGCAGCTGCCGGTGACCGCCCCGGACGGGACGGCGATGTCGTATTCGCTCGATCACAAGGAAGGGGGCCGCCGCCTGCAGGAAGCGCAGACCCTGCCCGACGCGGGCGTCAAGGAAGGCGACCACTTGATCGTCTACCCGGAGATCGTGGCGGGGTCCTGCTGAGGATCGCGCCAGGAAGCCGGCGGCTTTCACGGGAAGTTCATGATGGGACTGCTGTTCGCCGCCCTGGCCGCGATCGGATTCTTCGCGGGCCGCCAGTTCCTGGGACTCTGAACCGGACGTTCGACTCATGACTTACTTCGATACCCCGCGCAGCCGTCGTCTATCCGCCGACGCGGAGGCGATGAAGGCCCTGCGCGAACAGTCCTCGATCATGGACTTCCAGGCGCACGGCGAACCGCCCGAGCGCTACCTCGTGACGTTCCGGGGTCGCGGCCTCTTCCGGAAGAGCGAGGTCGATCCCGTCGAGACCGCCGACGTCCACCGCGTCGAGATCCGGCTCGGCATCGACTACCCTCGCAGCCGGCCCGACCTGCAATGGCTCACGTCGATCTATCATCCGAACATCTCCGGCGTCGGCTCGGTCTGCCTCGGCGGCTACAGCACGAACTGGGCGCCGAGCCTCGGACTGGCCGAGCTGGTCGAGATGCTCTGGGACATGGCGCGGATGGCGAACTACGACCCGAAGAGCGCCTATAACTACGCGGCCGGACGCTGGTGCGAGACGCAGACGCTGTACGACATGCCGGTCGACAAGCGGAGCCTGCGCGACCGCGTCGGCCGGACGGTCGGGGCCAACGTGATCAAGCTGGAGATCAATGCACCGGTGAAGGCGTCGGCGCCCCGTCCCGTGGACCCCGTTCCCCTCCCGGCCGCCCTTCCTGTCGCGCCTCCTCCGGCCAGGCCCGCGGAGGACATTTTCATCATCGACGACGCGAGTCCTGAACCGTACCGTCCCTCCCGGCCCAAGGACGACGACATCCTGATCATCGAGTAGCGGGATGAGCGACGGGGAACTGGGAGAGCTCGAGGACCTGCGCATCGCCGAGCCCGCCGAGCGGCTCATTCCCACGATGGATCCGGCGCGCGCGGTCCAGGCGATGGGGTCGATCGGCGGCGACGACCTCCACATCTTTCTCCGCGAGGAGACGCTTCGCGAGATCGTGCTCTACGCGAAATCGGACCTCGGCCACGAACTGGGAGGGGTGCTCCCGGGGTCGTTCTACCAGCACCGGGGCCGGCTCTGGGTCGAGATCGACGGGTACATCCGGGCCCGCAGCTACGTCAACACGTCCGCGAGTTTCAAGTTCACGCACGACACCTGGAGCGCGATCTCGCGGGAGAAGGAGGAGCGGTTCGCGGACCGGCCCCTCGTGGGGTGGCAGCACACGCACCCGGGGTATGGCGTCTTCCTGTCGGGAATGGATCTCTTCATCCAGACGCATTTCTTCAACCTGCCGTACCAGGTGGCGCTCGTCGTGGATCCCCGCGCGGACACGCTCGGCTTTTTCCAGTGGAAGCGGGGGAAGGTGAGCCCGTGCGGCTTCTTCTACGTCCGCGACCGGGCGGCGGGCGGTTGAAGCTCGAATTATGTTCGAAAACTGCAAGAATCCGCGCCCCGATCCTGTATAGTCCTTGGGAACCGATTTCATGGAAGCGGGAGGAAGCGAATGAAGCTACTGATCGGAATCGTGATGGCGGTGGCCGTCGCGTGGGGATCCGTCCCCGCCGCGGCGCAGTGCTGAGGCGACGGAAACAGCGGCTCCTCCGGCGGAGGATCCAAGAAGGGCCCGGGCATCGGCGACGTGCCGATGGGCTACGAGACACCCCAGAAGCCCACGACTGAAATCATCCTGAAGTACTACTGGAAGAACGTCGAGACCAAGCCGACCGGCCTCAAGGCCGCGCTCGAGAAGCTGAAGACCGTGAAAACGGTCGAGCTCCCCGCGGACAGCAAGACGGCGATCGTCACCTACACCGGCAAGTGCGACAAGCTGGGCGCGCTCGAGACCGCCGCGCAGAACGCGGGCTTCGAGGCGCTCGTGCTCAACCACGCCCACGTCGTGGCGACGCTCAAGCCGCTCAAGGGCGCCGACCCGAAGGCGGCCGTGGCCGAAGTCGCCCTCACCGAGGGCGTGACGGGCACGACCAACGGCCCCTCGGGGCTCGAGCTGCACGCGGACCTCGAGAAGCTGACGCTGGAGAACCTCCAGGCCGCGGCCGCGAAGTTCAAGTGCGAGATCATCGTCAACCAGACCTTCGAGTACGTGAAGTACAAGGTCGTCGAAGGCAACTCGTACGAGTTCCAGGCCGCCGCCGACCTGGTCAAGGGCGTCATGACCGTCCGCGACGAGGGCGAGGACGTCGTCGGCATGTGGGTCAACAAGTCGATGATCAAGGCCGAGCAGCTCGAGAAGATCGCGGGCTTCAAGATCGAACGCCAGTAACGACCGACATTCCGGAAAAGGCGGGTCCGCAAGGGCCCGCCTTTTTCATTTCAGCTCAATTCCGGTAACGCACCTGCTCCGGGCGGTGTCGTCCTCCATCCGGCGTTCTCGGCGCCGGAAAAGCGGGATCCAAACCGGAGAGACACCATGAAGAACGCGACGTTCCTGGCGGCGGTGGCGGCGATCGTCGGGTTCGCGCTCCCCGCGAACGCGCAATGCATGTCGGGCATGGGCTTGGGCGACCCGGGCGCCGAGCCGGTGAAGATCGTGATGAAGTACTCCTGGAAGGTCGCGGACATGAAGCCCGCGGCGCTGAAGAGCGCGCTGGAAAAGCTCCCCACGGTCGCCAAGGCGTCCTTCGATGAGAAAGCCCCGAACCGGATCAACGTCCAGTTCAAAGGCCGGTGCGACCAGATCGGGGCCCTCGAGACGGCGGCCGCCTCCTCCGGCGTCCCCGCGTATGTCGTCAACCACGCGCACGTCTCGATCGTCCTGAAAACCCAGCCGGGCGCGGACCTCAAGGGCGCGATCGACGCGCTGGGCAAGGTGCAGGGCGCCCTGTTCGCGAAGGCCTCCGGCACCTCCGGCCTCGAAATCCATGCCGACTTGAATCTCCTCTCGATGGAAGAGATCCGCGGCGCCGTCGCGCCGTTCAAGTGCGAGGCGGTCGTCAACCAGACGTTCGAATTCGTCCGCTATCGCGTGGTCGAGGGGGAGGCCAAGGCCTTCGAGGCGGCCGTCAACGCCCTGAAGGGAGTCATGGTCGTCCATCCCGAGATGAACAGCGGCTTCGGGATGTGGATCAACAAGGCGGCGGTGAAACCCGAACAGATCGAGAAGCTCGAAGGCTTCAAGTTGAAGAGGGTGTAGGGCACAGCAGTCAGCAATCGTCAGCGTTCTGCCTCAGCTTGCGAAACGCCGCTTGTCTTCGGGTGCAGAACTCCGTCGACGGCTGATGGCTGAAGCCTTTTGACGCTGAGAGCTGGGCAGGCTCCGTAGAAACCCCCGAAAGCAACCACCAAGTCACAAAGACACAAAGCGCCCGCCGGTGTTCGTGGCCCTTCGGGCCACGAACGGCCCCGCAGGGGCCAGGGACGCCGAGAAAACCCGCGGGAGAAGACGGCTTCTTCCGCGGGTTTTCTCGCCGTCCCTAC
>DASRJF010000374.1:0-3944 GCA_035649615.1 Planctomycetota bacterium
GTGGCGCAGACGTCGCACAGGCTCTGGATGAGCAGCAGATCGGGCCGGAGCCGCGACACGAGATCCACATCGACCTGGTAGAGGCTGCGCCCCTCGCGTCCGGCGGCGGAAACCGCGCGATCGATCTCCGCGCTCGTCATCGTCTCGGGATCGATCAGGCTGGTCGACACCACGGGCTTGCGCTTCGCGGCGGGGGGGTAGTCACACTCGTGCGAGACGCCGACGACGGAACGGCCCAGTCCGAGGGCGTAGGCGAATTCGGTCCCGGTCGGATGGAAAGAGACGATGCGCATTCACTTCACGAAGTTCAGCTTCTTTCCCCAGATGTGATTGGGGTACCGCCTCGCCGTTTCGCGGCACTGCTCGTGGATGCGCTCGACGTTCTTGGTGCGCTTGAAATCGCAGACGCCGATCCAGTAGACCGACTCGGGCGCCGCGTCGGTGGCCGGGAACTTCTCCGCGATGTGCGCGTAGCGCCGGGCCGCCTCCTCCCAGGCTCCGCGGTTGAAGGCGGCGCGCGCCCCCGCCAGGTGGACCTGCGCGGAGAACTCGTCGGGAGGCAGGTAGCCGATGAACCGGTGATGTTCCAGGCCGTCCGCGTCGAGGAACAGGAACGAGGGCGTCCACGGGACGCGGTGCTTCTTCGAGAGGTCCCGCTCCGTCAGGACGTTCGCCCGGAAGGGCACGGCGTTCGCCCCGATCTCCTCCGCGACCGCTTCCACCGGAAAGGTCGCCTTGTCGAGCTCCTGGCAGGCGATTCAGTGCGGGCTGTGGAACTCCGCCATCACGAGCCGGCCCGTCTCGCGCGCCTTCGCCAGGGCCGCGTCGTACGACGATTCCCAGGGGATGGTCATGGTCGCGAGTTTATCGCGGCGGCGCCGCGCCCGCCACCTTCCGCCCCCCGCGCGGGTTACAATCCCGACATGATCGCCGCGCTGGCCGCCCTCCTGCTCCTCCAGGCGAAGCCGCCGCCGCCGATCGCCTCGACCAAGGAAGCGATGCAGAAAGTGCAGCTGGTCGTCGGCGACTGGCGCGTCACGGGCATGCCGCGCGAGATGAAGCGCGAGCCGTGGGCGGAGAAGGCGTCGTGGGGCTTCAAGATCGAGAAGGACGAGTACTCGCTCGCGCTCACGACCACCGACGGCGCGTTCTGGAAGGAAGCGACGCTCACATTCGACCTGAAGAAGCAGGCGTACGTCCTCGGGGCCGCGCTCGCGGGCGGAGGCACGCGGACGTACGAGGGGAAGCTCGTCGAGAAGGAGAAGCTCCTGACGCTGGAGGAGACGACCGACGCGTGGCCGCGCGAGCGCGCCGTCTTCAGCCTGCTCCGGGACAACCGGTTCCTCATCGACATCGAGACGCAGGCGGCGAAGGGGAAGGACTGGACGGCGGTCGCCCAGCTCGGCTGCACGAAGGAGGGCGTGCCGTTCGTCCGGGGCGAGGGGATCAAGTGCATCGTCACCGGCGGCTCGGGCACGATCCCCGTGACGCATGGCGGGAAGACCTACTACGTGTGCTGCAGCGGCTGCCGCGGCTTCTTCAACGAGAATCCCGAGAAGACGATCGCGGACGCGAAGAAAGCCGGCTGGATCAAGGAGTAGAAACGTTCACCGCTGACCGTTTACCGTCGCGTTTACCGTCCTCCGTCTGCCGTTCGGGTCGGTGAACGGAAAACGGCGAACGTAACGGCAAACGGTAAACCGTGAACGCACTCAGGGAGTGAGTATCCTGAGAGCCGCGCGTCCGGTGGCTCGCCCGTCCGAAATGCAGTCGGGCAATCCGAGCCCCCGGTACGCCGCGCCCGTCAGGAACAGATTCGGCCACTGCGCGCGCCGCACTTCGATGGCGCGGACGCGCTGCTCGTGGCCGACGGCGTAGACCGGATTCGCCCCCTCCCATCGCGCCACGTCCGCGAACACCGGCTCGGCCGTCACCCCGAGGGCCCGAACCAGCACCTCGCGCGCACGATCCACCATCTGCGAGTTCGAGGCTCCGAGTCCTTCGGGGGGGACGAAGCATCTCACCAGGACGCGCCCGTCCGGGGCCCGGCCCTCGAACTTGGACGACGACCACGTGCATGCCAGGATCGCTCCCGCCTCCGCGCGGGGGATGACGAAACCCGTGCCGTCCAGCTCGCGCGGCACCGCTTCGCGCGGCCAGCCCAGCGATACGGTCGCGCTCCCGACGTAGTCGATCGCCCGCAACGCGTCCGCGAGGCCGTCGTCGAGAAACGCCAGGAGGTCCGCGGCGGCCGGCGCGGGCGCCGCCACGATCACCGCGTCCGCCGTCTGGGTTCCTCCTTCGAAGACCAGGCGGTACCCGCGCTCGATGCGCCGGACCGCCACGCCGGTCCGGAATTCCACGCCGGGCATTCGCTCCACCAGCCGTTCCACGAGCGCGCCCACGCCGCCGCGGAGCGACGCGAACGGACTCACGGGGCCCGCCACCGGCGAGCCCTTCATCGCCCGGATCAGGCTCCCGTGCTCCCGCTCCATCTCCGCGAAGCGGGGGAACGTCGACTTGAGCGAGAGCCGGTCGCCGGGCGCGAGGTGAATGCCCGCCATGAGCGGCTCGGCCAGCTTCTCGAACGCCTCGCGGCCGAACCGCCGGCGGACGAACGCCCCGAGCGACTCGTCGCCCTCGGGGGGAGACGCCCGTCTCCACCGCTCCGAGAGCATGCGGAGCTTCCCGCGCCACGAGAAGAGCCCGCTCTTCAGCAGCGGCCACGCCCGCGTGGGCACCGTGAGATGCAGGCCTTCGGGCACCGGGTGCAGCGACCCCCGCGTCATCACGTACACGCGGCGGCTTTGAGACAGGATGAGGTCGTCGCCGAGGCCGACTTCGCGGATGAGCTCGACGGCCGCGGGCTTCGTCGTCAGGAAGGAGTCGGGTCCCCCTTCAAGCAGCCACCCCCGGTCGCGCTTCGTGACGATGACGCCGCCGAGCCGCGGCCGCGATTCGAGGAGGGTGACCTTCGCGCCCCCCTTGTGAAGCTCCCACGCCGCGGCCAGGCCCGCGATGCCGCCGCCGACGATCGCGACGCGTTTCATGGTTGGAGAAGGAATCCGAGATTCGAGATTCGAGATTCCAGATTCGAGATTCCAGATTCCAGGTTCGAGATTCTACTTGAGCGCCTTGCGCACCGCCGCGGCGAGGGCCTCGATCAGCAAGGGCGAGTCGTTGAGCGACGGCACGCGCGAGACTTTCAAGCCGAGCTTCTTCGCCTGCTCCGCGTGCAGGATGTCGAGATCGTACAAGACCTCGACGTGGTCGGAGACGAAGCCGACCGGCGCGAAGACGATTTCCTTCACGCCGTCCGCCGCCAGCTTGTGCAGGACGGCCGCCACGTCGGGCCCGAGCCACGGCTGGGACGCGTCGGGGCTCCGGCTCTGGTAGGCGAACTCCCAGTCGAGCCCCGGCCGCCGCTGGACGATCCCCTCGATCGTCTCCTTGATGTGATCCGGATAGGGCGCGCAGTTCTCGACGGGGATGCTGTGCGCCGTGAAGAGGACCTTCTTCTTGAGCGGCAGCCGCTCCGCCCACGCCTGCAGGAACGACGGCTCGCGGTGCCACTGCATCACCTGCACCGCGTCCATCCCCTTGGGGAGCGCCTTCGCCATCGACTCGTGGTACGCGCCGACGCTCAGCGGGGAGTAGAACGGCGTCATCGGGAGCCCGACGAGCATGTCGATGCCGACCGATTCCGCCTCGGCGACCGCGTCCTGGATGAACGGCCACCAGTGGCGCATGCCGACGAAGACCGGGATCCCGAGCCAGTCCTGGAGATCGCGCGCCTGGCGGCGCGTGATGTCGGTCAGCGGCGAGCGCCCCCCGATCTTGCGGTACCGGTCGCGGACTTCCTCGACGAACGCCGGAGACGGCTTCCGCTTCTGCATCACGAAGCCGAGGAACTCGCCGACGTCGTCCTCGCGCTCGGGCGTTCC
>DASRJF010000375.1:0-5617 GCA_035649615.1 Planctomycetota bacterium
CCAGAAGGAACTCGTGGATCGCCTCAAGAACAAGCCCTTCGCCATCATCGGCGTCAACAGCGACTTCCAGGGCGATCTCGAGAAGATCAACGCGATGCTCAAGGAGCAGGGCATCACGTGGCGGCAGGCGATCGACGGCACGACCTCCGGGCCGATCGCGAGCCGCTGGAACGTGCAAGGGTGGCCGACGATCTACGTGCTCGACGAAAAGGGCGTGATCCGGTTCAAGAACGCGCGGGGCGAACGGCTCGGCCAAGTGGTGGACGAGCTCCTCGCGGAGATGGGGATCAAGAAGGAATTCTAGGGCGCCACCGCCGGGCGCGTCGGATTCCCTTCATCTCGACTTGGATTTGACCCGGCTCCCCTCCTAGAATCTTCGGGTCGAGCCCAAGGAGTCCAACGTGAAGTCGTCTCTCGTGGCCGCCGCCCTGATCGCGTTCTCCGTATTCCAGCCACCCTCCACCTGGGCCGAACATCCGGCGGTCCTGGAGACCCCGAAGGCCGACGGCCGGACCGGGGCGCCGGAAGCGATCACCGACGAGGAGCTCCGGAAATTCAGCCGGAGCGCGAAGGGGATGGCGGCGCCGTTCTCCCTCATGGCCACGTCCCTGCCCCTGGTCGCGGCGTTCGGGGGGTCTCCCGACAAACCCGACTTCCGGGCGGAAGTGAAGGCGCTGCGCGCGGCATTCCAGAGGGCCGAGCAGGCGTACCGCCGCCTCGTCCGGGAGGCGAAATCCGACGAAGAGCGGCGGAGGATCGAGCGCGACCCCGGGGCGAATCCGGTGCCGGGGTACCTGGTGAAGTTCAGGGAACTCGCCGACCGGGCGCGCGGCACGGAAGGCGGGGCGGACGCCCTGATCGAAATCCTCCGGCTGGCCCGGCACGCGCCGGACGGACGCGCGGCGGGCGACGCCGTGCAGCGGCTCGTGAAGGAGCACCTGGCGTCCCCCTCCATGGAACGGCTGGCCAACCTCCTCGGAAACGGAACGGGAGCGACCCTCGGCGAAGTCCGCCGCCGGGCTCTCGAAGCGATCCAGGACCGGTCGACGCTGGCGAAGCCGAAGGCGGCGGCCCTGTTCATTCTCGCCGTCGAGGAAATGACCCGGGACGAGGCGGCGTCCAGGGCGATGTTGAACCGGCTCACCCATGAATTCGGCGAGACCCAGTACGCGGCGATGGCCGACCGGACTCTCTTCGAGCTTGATCATCTCCAGGTGGGAAGGATCGCGCCCGACTTCGAGGCCACCGACGAGAAGGGCCAGGCGTACAAGCTCTCGGACTATCGCGGAAAAGTGACCGTGATCGACTTCTGGGGATCCTGGTGCGGATCCTGCCGCGGGGAGTTGTCCCTCCGGAAGCAGCTCGTGGAGCGCCTCCGGGACAAGCCCTTCGCCATCATCGGCGTCAACAGCGACTACAGGGGCGATCTCGGGAAGATCAACCCGATGCTCAAGGAGCAGGGCATTTCGTGGCGCCAGGCGATCGACGGCACGACGTCGGGACCGATCGCAACCCGCTGGAACGTGCAGAGCCGGCCGACGATCTACGTGCTCGACGAGAAGGGCGTGATCCGGTTCAAGAACGCGAGGGGCGAGAGGCTCGGGAAGGTGGTGGACGAGCTCCTCGCGGAGATGGGGATCAGGAAGGTAGTCTGACGAGCCGCGTGCGGGGACCGATCTTCAAGCGGTTCCCGCGCCACATCACGCTTCCGCTGACGAAGGGGACCGCCCAGAGCAGGGTGATGATCGAACCGCGCAGCAGCTCCAGCACCGGATAGCTCGCCAGCCGCCTCCGGACTCCCATCCTCCGCTCCGCGGTCGCCGCGAGCGACGACATCAACAGGAGCGACCCCGCCGCCAGCACGAGGGTTGGCCACCCCGGGTTCAGCGCCAGCGCGGCGACTCCGAAGGGCAGCGGGTTGAGGAGCGCCTCGCCCAGGTAGCCCACCGGACTGATGTGGCGCCGGATCCGGGCCCACCTCAGGTGGCGCGACGCGAACTCCCTCACCGACTTCTTCCCGAGAAGCGTGTCGACCGGCTTCCCCGACACCTCGACGATCCGCCCGAGGGCGCGCACTTCCTCGCCGCACACTTGGTCCTCGGCGAGAAAGCCCCCGAGGAAGGCGAACCCGCCGATGCGCTCCAGGTCCGCGCGGCGCAGCATCATCGATTTCCCCACGACGCACGGCATGTGGGTCATCCGGCGCATCGCGCAGACGCCGCCCATGACGAACGTGTTGAGCTGGACGCGTTCGAGCAGTCCGCCCACGCCGCCCTCGCCCGTCGCGCGGAACGTGGACGAAACGAGCCCCACGCCGGGAGCTTCAAGATGCGCCACGAGGGCCCGAAGATGGTCGGGCGCCGCCCGGACGTTGCTGTCGCTGATGAGCAGGACTTCGTGGCGCGCGCGGAGGGCGGCGTTCGCGAGGTTGTTCACCTTGGGATTGACGCCCACCGTCGCGGGATCGGCGACGACCCGGCACGGGATCCAGGGATATTCGGCCGAGACCCGGTGGGCAACCTCGAGCGCCGGATCGGCCTCATCCCCCGCGGCGAAGACGATCTCGTACCGCGGATAGTCCAGGGTGAAGAAGCTGCGGAGGTTCTCCTCGAGGCCGTCGTCGAGCCCGCGCAGGGGCTTGAGAATGCTCACGTGGGGAGCGAAGGGCGGGGCGGGAGGCGGCGGCGACCGCAGGACCGAACGCTGGCACCACCAAAGGGCGACGGCGGCCGCCGCCCCAACGGCCGTGAGCAGGTACAGACTCGCGGCTACCATCGGCCCGGACTGTACTCCGGGCCCATCAACAAAGGGTTAAGATCCGGTTCGGCTCTGGTCAAGAACGAGTCGCGTGCGGGGACCGATCTTGAGGCGGTCGCCGCGCCAGTTCACGGACCCGCTGAAGAACGGCACGAACCACACGGCCGCCGTCAGGAGTCCCCGCAGGAGCTCCAGCGGTGGATAGTGCCAAAGCGGACGCCGCACCCCCGCCCGCCGCTCCGCCGACGCCGCCATCGCGGAAGCGGCCAGCCAGACCGACCCGAAAACGACCGCCATGGGAACGGCCGGCGAAAGGGCCAGCGCGAGCAGGGCCAGGGGCACCGGATTGACGAAGAACTCCCCGAGGTAGCCCCCCAGGCTGATGCGGCGGCGGATCCGGCACCAGCGCTCGTGGCGGTCCAGGAACGCCCCGACCGTGCGGCGCCCCAGCACGTTGTCGATCAGGCGGCCGGACACGACGACGCCGCGGCCCCGGGCCTTCATCTCCTCGCCGCAAACCTGGTCTTCCGCCAGGTGGGCGCCGAGGAAGGCGAAACCCCCCATGCTCTCCAGGTCTTCCCGGCGGAAGAGCATCGACTTCCCCACGACGCAGGGAATGTTCATCACGCGATACGCCGCGCTGACGCCTCCCATGACGAACGTGTTGAGCTGGAGCGACTCGAGGGCGCCCCCCAATCCCCGCCACCCGCTCCCGCGGAAGAGCGACGAGACCAGCCCCACGCCGGGGCGGTGAAGATGGGCCACGAGGTCGCGCAGGTACCCCGGATCCGCCTCGATGTTGCTGTCGCTGATGAGAAAGATCCCGTGGCTCGCGTGGCGCGCCAGGCCCGCGAGGAGGTTCATCTTCGGATTGGGGCAGAGCGCTTCGCGCCCCACGACGACGCGGGCGGGGAACCCGGGGAACTCCGCCGCGACTCGGCGGGCGACCTCGAGCGCGGGGTCGTCCGCGTCCGGCGATCCCAGGATCAGCTCGTACGCGGGATAGTCCTGGCGGAAAAAACTCCGGAGGTTGCGCTCCAACCCGTCGTCGACGCCCTTCAGCGGCTTGAGGATCGTCACGGGCGGAAGGGACGGGGGCGCCGGAGGCGGCGCGGCCGAGAGGACCCGCCCCTGCGCGTACCTGAAGATCGCGACTAGAACGAGACCGGTAAGGGCGGGAATCGCCCAGAGAAGCGCCATGGGGCGGAGATTATACCGGAGCCGTCTCCGCGTTTTCAGGAATCGCCGGCGGCGGCGCCGTCACCGTCGTCAGTTCCCGCTCGACGTGCAGCAGCTCCAGCCGTCCGTCGAGGTGCTCGACCAGCGCGGTGCAGTTCTCGACCCAGTCGCCGTCGTTGCAGTACAGGATGTCGCCGACCTGTTTCATCTCGGGCCGGTGGATGTGGCCGGTGAGGACGACCTGCGCGCCCTTCTCGCGGGCGTATTTCGCCAGCGACTCCTCGTAGTTGCTCACGAACTCGCAGATGTACTTGACTTTCCGCTTGAGGTACGCGGCGAGCGACCAGTACGGGCGGCCCAGCTTGCGGCGGAACCAGTTGTAGATCCGGTTCATCCCGAGGATCAGGTCGTAGAACCAGTCTCCGATCGCCGTGATGATCGCGTGGTTCTTCACGACCGCGTCGAAGTCGTCGCCGTGGAGGATGAGCATCCGGCGCCCGTCGGCCAGGTCGTGGATCGTCTCGCGGCGGATTTCGACGCCGCCGAAGTGGAGGCCGTCGTAGTCGCGGAAGCGCTCGTCGTGGTTGCCCGGGATGAAGACCACCTGGGAACCCTTGCTGGCGCGCTTCAGGACCTTCCGGACGAAATCGTTGTGCGATTGCGGCCAGTACCACTTCCGCTGGAGGCTCCACAGGTCGATGATGTCGCCGACGAGGTAGAGCGTGTCGCACTCGATGGTGGAGATGAATTCAAGCAGCGGCTCAATGCGGCACGCCTTGGATCCCAGGTGAACGTCCGAGATCCAGACCGCGCGGTACCGGGTCTTGTCGTAGCGTCCCATGGCAATCCCCCCTTCTCTTCCACGCGTAACTTACGGTTCATAAATGAGGATCGCGCTGGGGTGGAGTTAAGGGAGTGTTTTCCTGAACGAATTCCGACCCCCGGGTTGGCCCCGGCGCGACGAGGAGGCGATTGGAGATTGGCGATTTGCGATTGGGGCGCGTATCCGGAAGCGCCAATCTCAAGTTGAATCGCGTTGGACTTGGTTGTCGCCAGGGTCGTTTATCGCAAGGTCAAGCGGCCCCCAGCCGTTGGCCTTCGGCCGCGATCCTTGCGATCCGGGCCGAAAGCCGTTGGCCGAGGGTCGAGGGCCCAATCTTAGATCGGCGGCAACGGCGGCCTGCGTCCGGTGAAGAGACCCCAGACCAGCAGGACCCCGCAAATCACCAGGAAGAACACGAACAGGACCTTCGCGATGTCGACCGCGCCCGCGGAGATGCCTCCGAATCCGAAGATCGCGGCGATGATCGCGATGATGAAGAACGCCAGCGACCAGCGAAGCATGGCGCCTCCTTTCCTATTCAGGTAGATGCCTCGCCGAAGGGGATGTGACGGGGATTTCGGGGCGACCACCCTTCGCTTACACTCAACCCGGACCCGGTGGCGGCTTGGGAGGTGACCATGAAGAACGTAGCGGCCGCCACGGCCATGCTGCTCGTCATCCCGCTCGCGCCCGTCACGGCGATGCCGCCGCCGCCCTCGCAAGAAAAGCACGCCTTGGAATGGAAGCCGGCGGAAAAGCGGATCGTCGTGGTGAAGCTGAAGAGCGTCACCCTCGCCTTCACCGGCAAGGACGAGATGATCAGCCATGAATCCGAGGCGGAACTGAGTCCGATTCCGG
>DASRJF010000376.1:0-3008 GCA_035649615.1 Planctomycetota bacterium
GCGACCGAGCGCATGTACCGCGTGGAGAAGTTCCTGGCGCTCCTGGCGCCCCTCGGGATCACGCCCGCGAGCCCCCACTATGTCTTCCCCAGGTCGGCGGAGAGCCGCTCGCGGGCGCGCCGGTTCCTCGCCGAGGCGGGATGGCCGGACGGGAACTACATCGTCCTCCACCCCGGCACGAGCGAGTTCGGCAAGATCAAGCGGTGGCCGCTCGACCGGTTCGGCGCCCTCGCGCGCCGCCTCGCGGCCGAGGGACACCGGGTCCTCGTCGCCTGGGGCCCGGGCGAGCGCGCCATGGCGGAGACCATCGCGGAGCAGGGAGGGCCCGGGGTCCGCGTCGCGATGGAGACTCGCTCGATCCTCGACCTGGCCGAGCTGATCGCCGGCGCCCGCGTCTTCGTGGGCGCCGATTCCGGCCCGCTTCACATCGCCAGCGCGGTGGGCGTTCGCAGTGTCGCCCTCTTCGGCCCGAAGGACCCGGCGGTCTACGGTCCGTACAACCCGCTCGGACGGGTCGTCTACAAGCCCAACGGCTCCGGGCCCGGCTCGATGGAAGCCATCACCGTCGAGGACGCCCACGCGGCCGTGGCGTCGGTCGCCGCCCTGGAGCCCTCATGAAGTGCGCCCCGGGCGACGAGGCGCTCGTCCGGTCGGCGCTCGACGGCGCGTTCCCCTCGGAGACCGTGAAGGAGAGCTCCCTCCGCGCCGTGCGGCGCGTCCTTCCCCCCCGGGGCCCGGCGCTCTATCTGAAACTCTTCCGCGAGCGCGGCGTCGGGGCCGCGATGCGCCGCCTCGTCGCGGACCGCGCGGCGCGCGAGTACGCGGTGCTCGACCACCTGCGCCGGGCGGGCGTGACCGCCGCGGTGCCCGTCGCGTGCGGAACCCACGACGGCGCCAGTTTCCTGATCACGCGCGAGATCCCCGGCGCGAAGATCCTGAAAGACCTGCTTCCCCATCGGGAGCTGATCGCGGCGCTGGGGACGTTCGTGCGCGCCATCCACGACGCCGGCGTGCGGCACGACGACCTTCACCTGGGCAACGTGCTCGTCTCGGGCTCGACACTCCACCTGGTGGACGTCCACCGCGCGGCGATCCGGCCGAAGCTGGCGCGGGCCGAGCGCATCGAGGGCCTGGGATTCCTCCTCCTGTCGCTTCACACGCTCGTCAGCGCGGCCGACCAGCGGCGATTCCTCAACGCGTACTGGGGAGAGCGGCCGTCCAAGGCCCTCCTGCTCGACCTGCGCCACGCCTTCCGGAAGGCGCGGGAGCGCTACTCGGAAGACCGGACGAAGCGCTGCCTCATCTCGGGGCGCGAGTTCGAGAAGGCGGGGGGCCTGATGCTGCGGCGGCCGCTTTCGGCGACGGCCGCGAAGGACGCCCTCAAGGCCCCGCCGCTCCGGGAGATCAAGAGCGTCGGGCGGAGGCGGCTCTGGCTCGCGACGCCCGACCGGTTCGTCCGCGAAGGACCGCGGTCGAAGCGGATCTGGCGGAACGCGCACGCCCTCGCGGTGCGGCACGTCGCGACGCCGCGGCTCTGGGCGTGGTCGGGCGACCGGATCCTGGGCGAGTGGCTCTCCGACGCCGCGCCGCTGAACGACTACGTCGACCGGCCCTGGAAGCCGCGGGAGCGGCGCGCGTTCCGCGCCGCGCTGGCCCGGTTCGTCCGCGAGATGCACCGCGCCGGAGTCCATCACGGCGACCTCAAGGCGAACAACATCCTGGTCCGGCCAGGCCCGCAGTTTTTCATCATCGATCTCGATCGGGCGGAGTTCTTCCCGGAGGTGCCGCTCGAGCGGCGGCTTTCGGACCTGGCCCAGCTCAATGCCGCGCTGGGCCAACCGGTCACGGTCGGCGACCGCCTGGCTTTCTACCGCGCGTACGCGGGGCGGGAGACGGAGTGGAATCGGAAGTGGAAGGAATGGGTGAAGGAAATCATGCGGCGGACCCGCGTCCGCAAGCACCGCTGGCCCGGGTAGGCGACGCTATTCCTTCGTGCCCGGCAGAACCTCTTCGCGAACCTCGAACTTGCCGGTCTTCTCGTTGAAGGCGAGCTTGTTCTTGTTCGTCACCCACCACTCGTGCATCCGCCACACCGCGACCTGGTTGGCGTAGAGGCTCTTCTGGAAGTCGTAGTTGAATTCCTTGTTGAGCGCCTTGGAGACGATCCGCGCGCTGACCTGGAAGTCCGACTCGTTGAGGCTGAACTTTTCCTTCACCTTGGCCGCCATCGCGGCTTCGTCCGGGCTGGTCCTGGCGAGCTCTTCGCAGTAGTTCAGGACCTTGAGCATCGTGGAAACGAGGTTCTCGATCGTCGACTTCGAGGCGATCGGCCCGATGCTCTTGACGACCCAGGTGGGCTGGCGCAGCAGCGTGAGCACGTCGCGCTCGCGGTGGAACGCGTCGCCCGGGAACCAGTACGTGTGCTTGTAGACGCGGTTCTCGTAGTGGAGCTTGATCTCCTCCATCTCGTCGTTCGCGCCGAGGATCTCCTCGATCCGCAGCACGTCCCAGAGGCCCGAGACCTGGATCTCGATGATCTGGGCGCGGGGGTCGGCCCCGCGGAAGATGGCGAGCCCCGTCAGCTTCTGGCCGGGCTCGATCACGCGGTGGGCGCGCATCTCGGCGGCGTTCAGGTAGTAGCGGGGCTTGTCCGGCTTGGTCTTGTCCCCATCCTTCAGGGCCTGGATCGATTCCCGGATGATGCCCGGGGACCGGTTGCCCAGCTTCGCGTGGTACTCGATGATCTTGTGCTCGATCGATTCGGGCTGGACGACGTTCGAGAGGAACGTGCCGTACTTCAGCTCCTCGTACTTGGAGGAGTCGCCGGCGGCGGCCCGGGCGGCGTCCGGATCGACCTTGCGCAGGTCGGACTGCAGTTCCCGGCCCGTCTCGATGTACATCGTCAGGTCGATGACGTTCGGGACGTTCTTGGCGCCGTTGTTCGTGACGGTGTAGTGGACGTACCAGAAGCTCTCGAGCTCCCCGGTGGGGTGGCGGAAGGTGAAGAG
>DASRJF010000377.1:0-6762 GCA_035649615.1 Planctomycetota bacterium
GATCACGGCCGCGGGCGCGACCCGCGCGCTCGCCGTCGACCTGCACGCCCACCAGATCCAGGGCTTCTTCGACATCCCGATGGACCACCTGTACGCGGCGCCGGTCCTCATCAAGCACTTCCGGTCGCTCAACGTGCCCGATCCGGTCGTCGTGAGCCCCGACGTGGGCGGCATCAAGATGGCGCGCGCCTACGCGAAGCGCCTCAACGCCGGACTCGCGATCTGCGACAAGCGCCGCAGCGGGCCGACGGAGGCGGAGATCATGCACGTCATCGGCGACGTGAAGAACCGCACCGTCATCCTCGTGGACGACATGATCTCGACCGGCACGTCGATCTCCGAGGCGGCGCGCACGTGCCGCGCGCACGGCGCCAACGAGATCTACCTGTGCGCCACGCACGCCGTCTTCTCCGGCACCGCGGCCGAGAAGATCCGCAAGGCGCAGGTGCGCGAGACCGTCGTGACCGACACGATTCCCATGGAAGGGAAGGATCCCGGCCACTTGAAAACCCTCTCGATCGCCGAGCTCCTGGGCGAGGCGATCCGGCGGATCCACCAGTCCGAGTCCGTGAGTTCGCTCTTCGAATAGGGAGATTCCCATGGCCGAAACCTTCAGCCTGAAAGCCGAGAGCCGCGCCGACCTCGGGACGCGCGTCGCGCGCCGCCTCCGCAACAAGGGCCTCGTGCCCGTCGTGATGCTGCGCAAGAAGGAGTCGCCGCTCAACCTGCTCGTGCCGACGCGCGAGCTCGAGCTGGCGCTCAAGAAGGGCGCCCGCATCGTCGACCTCGCCCACCCCGCGGGCAAGGACCGGGTCTTCATCAAGGAGGTCCAGTACGACCACCTCGGCGAGAAGATCTACCACGTCGACTTCGCCAAGGTGGCGATGGACGAGCTGATCACCCTCGAGGTCGCGCTCGTGCTGAAGGGCAAGCCCGTCGGCGTGGCCGAGGAGGGCGCGGTCCTCGACCAGTACGTGAAGGTGCTGAAGATCACGTGCCTGCCCACGGCGATCCCCGAGAACATCGAGGCGGACGTGACGCACCTCAAGAAGGACGACCACATGTCCGTGAAGGACCTCAAGGCCCCCGAGGGCGTGAAGATCCTGAACGATCCGGACGTGGTCGTGGCGGCGGTGACCGAGCACAAGATCGAGGAGATCGTGCCCGCGGCCGCGGCGACCCCCGGCCCGATGGAGCCCGAAGTGATCAAGAAGGAGAAGGCCGAGGACGAGGCCGCCGAGGGCGAGAAGGGCGAGAAGAAGGAAGCCGCGCCCAAGAAGGAAGCCGCCCCGAAGAAGGAAGAGAAGAAGTAGCTTCAAGCTTCAAGCTGCAAGCTTCAAGCTGAATGAAGACGGTCCTGGCGATCGGGAATCCGGACGAGAAGTACGCCGCGACGCGCCACAACATCGGATGGATGGTGGCGGACGCGCTGGCGCGGGAGTGGAAGGAGAAGTTCCGGAAAGACGGCTTCGAGTTCTGGTCCGCCAGGGGGCGGCTCGGGCGCGCCGTCGCCACCGCGGTGAAGACGTGGACGTACGTGAACGAGACGGGGCGCGTCGTGCCGGAGCTGAAGGCGCGCGGCGCGGAGGTCGGGCCGGACGGCTTCATCGTGGTGTGCGACGACATCGCGCTGCCGCTGGGCGCGATCCGGATCCGCGCGAAGGGGTCGAGCGGCGGCCATAACGGGCTGAAGTCGGTCGAGGCGGCGCTGGGATCGACGGACTACGCGCGGATGCGGCTCGGCGTCGGCGGGCCGGGGGCTGCGGCGAACCCCGACTACGTGCTCGCCCGGTTCGGAACGAAGGAAATGAAGGTCGTGGAAGAGACGGTGACGGCGGCCGTGGAGGCCCTCAAGACGTGGGCCGCGGACGGCGTCGAGAAGGCCATGACCCGGCACAACCGGGTCGAACCGCAGGAGGAGTGAGTGCACACGTACGAGGCGATGCTGCTCGTGGAGCCGACGATCGCGTCGCGGGAATGGCCGCGCGTGCTCGAGGAAGTGGACCGGCTCGCGAAGAAGAACGGGGCGACGGTCCTCCAGGTCGCGAAGTGGGGCGAGCGGAAGCTGGCGTTCCCCGTGCGCAAGTGCGCCCGGGGCACGTACGTGCTCGCGTACTTCGGCGCGCCGGAGAAGAACGTCACCAAGCTCCGCGCCGACATGGCGCTGTCCGAGGTGATCCTGCGCAGCCTGGTCCTCTACCACGAGGGCGAGATGCGCAAGGAGATCTCGAGGGACTTCGAGATCGCCGGCCCCATCCCGCCGAAGCGCGAGCTGGGCGGCGGGTTCATCCCGCCCCGCGAGGCGTCCCTGATGCCTCCGCCGATGAGGCGGTGAGGAGAGCCCATGGCCAGCCTCAACAAGGTGCTCCTGATCGGGAACCTGACGCGGGATCCCGAGCTGAAGTACACGCCGCAGGGAACCGCGGTGTGCGACTTCTCGATCGCCCTGAACGAGAAGTTCAAGGGGAAGGACGGGAGCTGGCAGGAGAAGGTGCATTACATCGACATCGCGGCGTGGGGCCGCACGGCGGAGGTGTGCGGGGAGTACCTGAAGAAGGGGCGCCCCGTCTTCGTCGAGGGCCGGTTGAACCAGGACCGCTGGGAGCAGGACGGCCAGAAGCGGAGCAAGATCCGCGTGACGGCGGACCGCGTCCAGTTCCTCGGCGGCCCGCAGGGGGCCGGCGGCGGCCGGGCGCCCTCCGAAGGGGGGGCCGAGGCGCCTCCCGAGGCGGGTCCGGAGCCCGGCCCGGGCGACCCGGAACCACCCTTTTAAGGACCGTTGACGGTTGACTGTTGACGGTTGACTGAGAACTGAGAGCTGGAAACTGAAAACTGAGATCTGAGAACTGAGGACTGAAGCCGACTGAAGTCTGAAGTCCGAAGTCTGAAGTCTAAGAGGAGACAGGAAGATGCCCAGGATGGATCGAGACCACCGCGACGAGCGGCGGGAGACGGACGACCGGAAGAAGAAGTACACCAAGTTCCGCAAGGACAACCGGTGCCGCTTCTGCCGGGACAAGGTGGGCGACGTGGACTACAAGGAAATCATGACGCTCTTCAAGCTCTGCACGGGGCAGGGCAAGCTCTACTCGCGCAAGCGCTCCGGCAACTGCGCCTACCACCAGCGGTCGGCGACGAACGCCATCAAGCGCGCGCGGTACCTCGCCCTCGTGCCGTACGTCGGCACGGGCGCGTTATAGTCGTAGGCTATACTGGAGATTAGACCCATGAAGGTTCTGCTCTGGAACGACGTCGAGAAACTCGGCCGCCGCGGCGAGATCATCGAGGTGAAGGACGGGTACGCCCGCAACTACCTCATCCCGCGCCGCCTCGCCTCGAAGCCGACCCCCTCGATGTACAAGGAGTTCGAGCTCGAGAAGCGCCGCCAGAACAAGGTCGAGGCGAAGCTCATCGCGGGCGCGAACCAGGTCGCGGAGCGGCTGGCGTCGATCGCGAGCGTCTCGATCGAGGTCAACACGAACGACGAGGGCCACCTCTACGGTTCGGTCACCCCGACGATGATCGCCGAGGCCCTCAAGGACCAGCAGCTGAAGGTGGAGCCCAAGGCGATCGAGATCGCGGAGCCCATCAAGCAGGTCGGCACGTTCGAGGTGATGATCAACCTGCACCGCGAGGTGAAGCCGAAGCTGAAGGTGTGGGTCCTCTCGACGAAGGCCCCCGCGGCCGACGCCGCGAAGACCGAAGCGCCGAAGTCGTAATAGGGTTCGTCGACGGTTGACGGTTGACCGTTGACGGTCAACTACCGACGGAGGGGGAACATGTCTGCCCCGGTTCATTCCGCCGACATCCTGCCCGGCCGGACGGCGCCGCACAGCACCGAGGCCGAGATGTCGGTCCTCGGCGCGATGATGCTGGACGCCGAGGCCGCGGGCGAAGTCCTCGAGATCATCGACGCGGAGGCGTTCCACGAGCCGCGCCACCGGCTGATCTACGACGCCCTCGTCGACCTCTTCCTCGCGCGCCGCAAGCTCGACCTCGTGACGCTCAAGGCCGAGCTGGAGCGCCGCGGGACGATCGACGTGGTGGGCGGGATCGAGTACTGCGAATCGCTCGTCGTCCAGGTCCCGACGGCGGCCCACGCCGCCGAATACGCGCGCATCATCCGCGAGAAGGCGGTCCTCCGGCAGCTCCTGCGGACGTGCGAGTCGGTGATCCGCGAGGTGCGCGAGGGGGGCGAGGATCCGGACAAGCTCCTCGACCGCGCGCAGGCCCTGATCTTCGAGGTCGCGGCGAAGCGCGGCCAGCAGCCGGTCGAGAAGCTCTCGGAGATCCTGAAGCGCACGTTCCAGCAGATCGCCGACATCCACGACCGGAAGGCGCGCCTCCTCGGGCTCGCGACCGGGTTCTACGAGCTGGACGACCTGCTCTCCGGCCTGCAGGGGTCGCACCTCTACATCATCGCGGGGCGCCCCTCGATGGGGAAAACGAGCCTCGCGATGAAGATGGCGGAGCACGTGGCGGTCGAGCTGAAGAAGCCCGTGCTCTTCTTCAGCCTGGAAATGGCGGCGTCGCAGATCGCCCAGCAGATGCTCTGCTCGCATTGCCGGGTGGACTCCCACCGCCTGCGGACCGGCATGCTCTCCGAAATCGAGTACCAGAAGCTCAACCTCGGCGCGGGCGCGCTGGCCGAGGCGCCGATCCTGATCGACGACAGCGCCGACCTGTCGATCCTGGAGGTGCGCGCCCGGGCGCGGCGGCAGAAGTCGGAGCACCCCGAGCTCGGCCTCGTCATCGTCGACTACCTGCAGAAGGTCCACGCGAAGACGGAGAGCCGGGAGCGCGAGATCGCGGTCATCTCCAGCCAGCTCAAGTCGCTGGCGAAGGAGCTGGAGATCCCGGTCATCTGCCTGGCCCAGCTCAACCGCCGGCCGGAAGGGCGCGAGGGAAACCAGCCCCAGCTCTCGGACCTGCGCGAGTCGGGCGCGATCGAGCAGGACGCGGACGTCGTCATGCTCCTCTACCGCGAGGACTACTACAACCGCGAGACCGACCAGAAGAACACGTGCGACGTCATCGTCGCGAAGAACCGCACGGGCCCGACGGACCAGGTGAAGCTCGCCTTCATCAAGGAATACACGCGCTTCGAGAATCTCGCGGTCCAACCACAAGGGTAATACCCAGCTCCAAGCTTTAAGCTCTAAGCTCTAAGCCTCGGGACGGAGTCACCCGGAGGGAGTGCCGCATTCGCGAAAGAGTCCTTGGCTTGGAGCTTGAAGCTTGAAGCTTGAAGCGCGGTCCTTCGTTTCGAAGAAGGCGGCCCGGTTCACCGAGAGCGTCATCCGCGAGATGACGCGGCTCGCCACCAAGCACGGCGCCATCAACCTCGCCCAGGGATTCCCCGACTTTCCCGCCCCCGACGAATTGAAAGAAGCGGCCTGCCGCGCCATCCGCGCCGACGTCAACCAGTACTCGATCACGTGGGGCTCGAAGAATCTGCGGGAAGGCCTGGCGAAAAAGCACGCGGCGATCGGCGCCGACCCCGAGACGATGGTCACCGTGACCTGCGGCGCCACCGAGGCGATGATCGCGACGCTCATGGCGACGATCGACCCGGGGGACGAGGTCGTCGTCTTCGAACCGTACTACGAGAATTACGGCCCCGACGCGGTGCTCTCGGGCGCCGTGCCGCGATTCGTGTCGCTGAAGTCGACGGCCGGAGGATGGGAGATCGACCTGAAGGCCCTGCGCCGGGCCTTCACGAAACGCACCCGCGCCATCATCGTCAACACGCCCAACAATCCCACCGGGAAGGTCTTCAACGTCCAGGAACTGGACGAGATCGCCGCGCTCTGCCGGAAGCACGACGTCCTCGCGGTGACGGACGAGGTGTACGAACACATCGTCTACGACGGCGCGGAGCACGTGTCGCTGGCGGCGCGGCCCGGGATGGCGGAGCGGACGGTGACGGTCAGCGCGCTCTCCAAGACCTTCTCGGTGACCGGATGGCGGCTCGGGTACGCGATCGCGCCGCCGCGGATCACCTCGGCCATCCGCAAGGTCCACGATTTCCTCACCGTCGGGGCGCCCCACCCGCTGCAGGAGGCGGCCGCGGAGCTGCTGAAACGGGGAACCGCCGTCACCTCCCGGCTCGGCGCGGAGTATGGCGAACGCCGCGAGGTCTTCTTCGAGGGCTTGGAAGCCGCCGGGCTGGCGCCCCCGCACAAGCCGCAGGGGGCGTACTACGTCCTGGTCGACGTTTCGGGATTCGGCTTTCCCTCCGACGTCGATTGCGCGCGGTGGATGGTGGAGGAGGTCGGCGTGGCCGCGGTGCCCGGCAGCTCGTTCTTCAACGATCCCAAGGACGGCGCGTCCCTGCTCCGCTTCGCGTTCTGCAAGAGGCTCGAGACCCTGCGCGAGGCGACGCGGCGGCTGAAGCGGGCGACGGCGAAGGCCGGCGCGCGCTGATGGGCACCGCGCGGCCGGTGACGGAACTCCGCAATCCCCGAACCCGGCGACTCGACCTCCTCCCCGTCCGGGAAATCGTGCGGCTCATCCACCGGGAGGATGCGCGGGTTCCGGCGGCCGTCGAGAAGGTGAGTCGCGCCACGGCGCGGGCCGCGGAGCTGATCGTCGCGAGACTGGGCCAGGGCGGGCGGCTCTTCCTCGTGGGGGCGGGGACGAGCGGGCGCCTCGCCGTCCTCGAAGCCGCGGAGTGCCCCCCGACTTTTGGAACGCCGCCTTCGCTCGTGCGGGCGGTGATCGCCGGGGGCGGTCGCGCGGTGACGCGGAGCGTCGAGGGCG
>DASRJF010000378.1:0-2031 GCA_035649615.1 Planctomycetota bacterium
TCCACCTCGCATACCCCCTTGATCGCGATCGGGCAGCGCGGATGGAACCGGCACCCGGCCGGGGGATTGAGCGGCGACGGGACGTCCCCCTGCAGGATGATCCGCGACCGCTTGCGCGTCGGGTCGGGCACGGGCACCGCGGAGAGGAGCGCCTGCGTGTAGGGGTGGAGCGGGCGCTTGTAGAGCTCGTCGCATTCCGCGTTCTCCACGATCTCCCCGAGGTACATCACGGCGACGCGGTCGCTGATGTACTTCACCACCGAGAGGTCGTGCGAGATGAAGAGGTAGGCGATGCCGAACTTCTGCTTGAGGTCGACGAGGAGGTTCACGACCTGCGACTGCACCGACACGTCGAGGGCGCTCACGGGCTCGTCGCACACGATGAAGCGCGGGTTGAGCGCGAGGGCGCGCGCGACGCCGATCCGCTGGCGCTGCCCGCCGCTGAACTCGTGGGGATACCGGTTGATGTACTGGGGCGAGAGACCCACGCGCTCGAGGGTCTGCTTGACGATCTCGAGGCGGTCCTTCTTGTCCCCGATCTTGTGGACGAGGAGGCCCTCCCCGACGATCGCCCCGACCGTCATCCGCGGGTTCAGCGAGCTGTACGGATCCTGGAAGATGATCTGCATGTGCTTCCGGACCGCGCGGAGCTCCTCGCCGGTGAGGTGGGCGACGTCCTTGCCCTCGAAGTCGACGCGGCCCCCCGTGGGCTCGATGAGGCGGAGGATGGCGCGCCCGGCGGTCGTCTTTCCGCAGCCGCTCTCCCCGACGAGGCCGAGCGTCTCGCCCGGCTTGAGCGCGAACGAGATGTCGTCGACGGCCTTGACCCAGCCCTTGATCTTGGAGAAGACCCCCTTGCGGACCGGGAAGTACTTCTTCAGGTTCTGGACGACGAGCAGGTTTCCGTTGGTTTCTGCCATGGTTCAGACCACGTCGCACGCGACCCAGTGATTCGGAACGATCTCGCGCAGCCCGGGCTCCTTCACCCGGCACGTTTCCATCTTCCCCGAGGAGACGGCCAGGTCGCACCGGGGATGGAACTTGCAGCCCGTGGGGAAGTGGAGCGGGTTGGGGACGGTGCCCGGGATCACCTTGAGCGGCTCCTTCCGGTCCGAGACGGTCGACGGGCGCGACCGGAAGAGGCCCTTCGTGTACGGGTGGATGGGATTGGAGTAGAGCTCCTTCGCCGTGGTGTACTCCACGATCTTGGACGCGTACATGACGGCGACGTGGTCGGAGAATTCGGCCACGACGCCGAGGTCATGCGTGATGATCAGGATCGACATGTGGAACTCCTGCTGCAGCTCGCGCAGGAGGTCGAGGATCTGGGCCTGGATGGTGACGTCGAGCGCCGTCGTGGGCTCGTCGGCGATCAGCAGCTTCGGGTTGCAGGCGAGGGCCATCGCGATCATGACGCGCTGGCGCATGCCGCCGGAGAGCTGGTGGGGGTATTCGTCGACCCGCTGCTCGGGGGCGGGGACCTTGACCCGCTTGAGCATCTCGATGGACCGTTCGCGCGCCTCGCGCCGCGACTTCTTCTGGTGGAGCATGATGGCCTCGCCGATCTGGTTGCCCACCGTGAAGACCGGGTTGAGCGAGGTCATGGGCTCCTGGAAGATCATCGAGATGTTGTTGCCCCGGATGTGGCGCATCTCGGGCTCGGGGAGGGCGAGGAGGTCGCGGCCCTCGAAGAGGATCCGGCCGGAGGCGATGCGGCCCGGCGGGGCGATGAGGCGCATGATGGAGAGGGCGGTGACGGACTTGCCGCAGCCGCTCTCGCCGACGACGCCGAGGACCTTGCCCTTCCCGATCGAGTAGGAGACGCCGTCCACCGCCTTGACGACGCCGTCGTCGGTGTGGAAGTGGGTGCGGAGATCTTCCACGCTCAGGAGCGGCGCGCCGTTTTCGGGTCCCATGGGTCGGCTACTTTAGCATCCCCTAAGTTTTCAGACGAGGATCGAGGGCGTCCCGGAGCGCCTCGCCGAGCAAATTGAACGACGTCATGGTGATGAAGATCGCGGCGCCGGGGAA
>DASRJF010000379.1:0-4755 GCA_035649615.1 Planctomycetota bacterium
ACTCTCTCTAAAGTCTTCCAATTGAAGACGGTACCTGCCTCAACCGATAAGATCGTCGGCGAAGGCATCACGTTCGACGACGTCCTTCTGATCCCCCGCCGTTCGGCCGTCATCCCCACCGAAGTCGAAGTCACGACCCGCCTCACCTCCACGATCCGGCTCAACATCCCGATCGTGTCGTCCGCCATGGACACGGTCACCGATTCGCGGCTCGCGATCGCGCTCGCGCAGGAGGGCGGCCTCGGCTTCATCCACAAGAACCTCCCCCCCGCCGACCAGGCGCGCGAGGTGGCCCGCGTGAAGCGCTACGAAGCGGGCCTCATCGCGGACCCGATCTGCCTGGGACCCGACGAGTCGGTCGGCACGGCCCGGAAGATCATGGGCGAGCACAACATCTCCGGCATCCCCATCACGAAGGGCAAGAGGCTCGTCGGCATCGTCACGAGCCGAGACCTCCGCTTCCCCGAGGGCAACGAGCGCCCGCTCTCCGAGGTGATGACGAAGGCGCCGCTCATCACGGCCCCCGTCGGGACGTCGGGCGAGAAGGCGCGGTCCATCCTCGCGAAGAGCAAGGTCGAGAAGCTCCTCATCGTCGACGGGAAGATGGAACTGCGCGGGCTCGTGACGATGAAGGACCTGAACAAGGTCCGCATCCACCCGCTCGCGACCAAGGACGACCGCGGCCGGCTCCGCGTCGGCGCGGCGGTCGGGGTGAAGGATGCCGAGCGCGCGAAGCTCCTCGTCGCGGCGGGCGTCGACGTCCTCGTCGTCGACACCGCCCACGGCCACTCGCAGAACGTGATCGACATGGTGAAGGAGCTGAAGAAGCGCCATCCCGACACGCCCCTGGTCGCGGGCAACATCGCGACGGGCGACGCGGCGCGGGACCTCATCAAGGCGGGCGCGGACGGGCTCAAGGTCGGCATCGGCCCCGGGTCGATCTGCACGACGCGCATCATCGCGGGCGTGGGCGTCCCCCAGATCACGGCCGTCATGGACGTCGCCGCCGTGGCCGCCGAGAAGGACGTGCCGATCATCGCGGACGGCGGCGTGCGCCACTCCGGCGACATCACGAAGGCGCTCGCGGCGGGCGCGAATTGCGTCATGATCGGGAGCCTCCTCGCGGGCGTGGCGGAGAGCCCCGGCGAGACGATCATCCACAAGGGCCGGAGCTACAAGTCCTACCGCGGGATGGGCTCGCTCGGCGCGATGGTCATGGGGAGCAAGGAGCGCTACGGCCAGCGCGACGTCGAGGACCGCGCCAAGCTCGTGCCCGAGGGCGTCGAGGGCATGGTGCCCTTCAAGGGGCCGCTCCACGACCTGGTCTACCAGCTCGTCGGCGGCGTCCGCGCGGGGATGGGGTACTGCGGCACGCAGACGATCGACGCCCTGAGGACCGAGACGCGGTTCATGCGCGTCAGCACCGCGGGATTGCGCGAAAGCCATCCGCATGACATCCTGATCACGAAGGAAGCCCCCAACTACAGCCCCGAGGGCCCCGCGTGATGTCGACCCGCGCCGCGACGAAACCGGCACGCGCCGGCGACTTCGGACCCGACATCAAGACTCCCCCGCCCGGACCGAAAGCGCGCGCGATCATCGAGCGCGACGAGCAGTTCATCACGCCGAGCTACACCCGCTCCTACCCGCTGGTCATCGACCGCGGCGAGGGGATGTTCGTTTTCGACGCCGACGGCAACCGGTTCCTCGACTTCACGGCGGGCGTCGCGGTCAACGCGCTCGGGCACGTTCATCCCGAGGTCGAGAAGGCCATCGCGGAGCAGGCCTCGAAGTTCGTCCACATGGCGGGGACCGACTTCTACTACGGGGTGATGGCGGATTTCGCGAAGAAGATCTGCACGCTGGCGCCCGGGCCGGGCCCCAAGCAGTGCTTCCTGACGAACTCGGGCACGGAATCGATCGAGGCCGCGATCAAGCTGGCGCGCTACGCGACGAAGCGGCCGCGGCTCGTCGCCTTCTTCAACGCGTTCCACGGGCGGTCGATGGGGTCGCTCTCCCTGACCGCGTCGAAGCCGACCCAGAGGCGCCACTTCTCGCCGCTGATGGGCGACGTGAGCCACTCGCTCTACAACGACCTCGGATTCCTGCACAAGTACGTGTTCGGGAAGATCTGCCCTCCCGAGGACGTGGCCGCGATCTTCGTCGAGCCGGTCCAGGGCGAGGGAGGATACAACGTCGCGACGAAGGAGTTCCTGACCGGCCTGCGGGAGGCCTGCGACAAGTACGGGATCCTGCTCGTCGTCGACGAGATCCAGTCGGGGCTCGGCCGCAGCGGCAAGATGTTCGCGATCGAGCACTTCGGCGTCACGCCCGACATCCTGTGCGTCGCGAAGCCGGTCGGCGGCGGGCTGCCGCTGGGCGCGATGATCGCCCGCAAGGATCTCCACGTCTGGCCGACGGGAGCCCACGCGAACACGTTCGGCGGCAACCCGGTCGCGTGCGCGGCGGGCCTCAAGGTCCTCGAGATCATCGAGAAGTCGGCCATGAAGAACGCCGCGAAGATGGGCGAGCACCTGTCGCGCCGGCTGGCCGCGATCGCCGCCCAGCACGACACCGTCTTCGAGGAGCGCGGGCTGGGCCTCATGCGCGCGCTCGAGATCGTGAAGAGCAAGGCGGGCCGCGAGCCCGACGGCGCGCGCCGCGACGCGATCGTGCGGGCCTGCTTCGAGCGCGGCCTCCTCCTGCTCGGGTGCGGCGAGACCGCCATCCGGTTCCTGCCCGCGCTCACCGTGGAAAAAGGCCACATCGATGCCGCCTGCGAGCTCCTAGACGCCGTTTTGGGAGGCGTCTAGGAGAGTTCGAAGTTCAATGTTCAAGGTCCAAGGTGATCCAAAGTCCAACGTCCGTCCGACGTCGACTCGACTTTGGACCGACCTTGGACGACCGACCTTGGATAACCTTGGACCTTGAACCTTGAACCCAGAACCTGGCCCTGAAGCGGGCACGAGGGACGCGCCGCACGGCTACCGGCCCTGGCCCAACTCCGGCCGCGACGAGCCCGCGTCCGCGTTCCGGGTGAAGCGGCCGTCGCTGCTCGAATCGCTCTTGTGGCGACTTGCCTCCAGGAAAGCGGTTGTCGCCGTGATCGGCCTGGGCTATGTAGGCCTTCCCCTGGCGACGCTGTTCGCGAAGAAGGGGTTCCGCGTGCTGGGGTTCGACACGAACCCGGCCCGGATCAAGGCGCTCAAGCGGCAGAAGTTCCAGTCCACGGGCCGTTTCGCGCGACTGGCCGAAGCCGACGCCATCATCATCTGCGTCCCGACCCCGCTGACGGGAAGCGGACTTCCAGACCTCACGGCGATTCGACGGACGGCGGACGTGATCGCGCGACATCTGCGCCGCGGCCAGTTGGTCGTGCTCGAATCGACGACGTATCCCGGCACCACGCGCGAAGAGGTCCTGCCACGACTCCAAATGCGCGGAGGCCGCAACTTCCTGCTGGCCTACGCTCCCGAGCGCCAGGATCCGGGAAATGAAAAGCACCCGCCCGAATCGATTCCGCGGATCGTCGCGGGAATCGACGAGGAGAGTCGGACGGCCGCGGCCGCGCTCTACCGCGCCGTGGTGCCGAAGGTGATCGAAGTGGCGACCCTGGAGATCGCCGAGGCCGCCAAGCTGCTGGAAAACGTGTACCGCTGCGTCAACATCGCGCTGGTGAACGAGCTGAAAGTCGCGTTCGACCGGATGAAGATCGACGTGTGGGAGGTGATCGACGCGGCCTCGACGAAGCCCTTCGGGTTCCAGCCGTTCCGGCCCGGGCCGGGCCCGGGCGGCCACTGCATCCCGATCGATCCGGTGTATCTCGCGTGGAAGGCGGAGAAGGCGGGCGCGTCGGCGAAGTTCATCCGGCTCGCGGGAGAGGTGAACATGCGGATGCCGGCCTACATCGTCGGCCGCCTGGCGGCATCGCTGAAACTGAAGGGGGCCCGGATCCTGCTGCTGGGGATCGCATACAAGAAGGACGTGGGCGATCCGCGCGAGTCGCCCGCGTTCGCGATCGCGAAAGAGCTCGTCCGACGCGGCGCGAAGCCCTCCTACCACGACCCGTTCTTCCCGAAACCGCCCGCGATGCGCCACTACCGGGGTCTTCGGCTGCCGCCGGCGAAACTCACCGAAGAGTCCATCGCGTCATTCGATGCCGTGATCGTGGTGACCGATCACTCCAGCTACGACTTCGCTTGGATCGCACGACACGCGCGGCTGGTCGTCGACACCCGCCATGCCGTTCCTGACGGCGATAATGTGATTCGTGCCTAAACTCCCCCGGGATCGAGTGGTCCTCATTACGGGGGCGTCCGCCGGGATTGGCCACGCCACGGCGCTAGCGTTCGTCAAGGACGGCGCGCGGGTCGTGCTCGCGTCGCGCAACCGCGAACGGCTCGACGCTCTCGCGAAGGAGATCGGCCCGTCGGCCCTGGCCGTGACATGTGACGTCCGCGAGCGGGCGCAGGTGCGGGCCGCGGTCGACGCGGGGGTCGCGAAGTTCGGCGCGCTCCACGTCGCGATCGCCAACGCGGGGTTCGGGATCTATCACTCCGCGGCGCGGATGAGGGACGAGGATCTCGACGCTGTATTCCGGACCAACGTCTACGGAGCCGTCTACACGATCCAGGAGGCGTTGCCCCACCTCCGCCAGGTGCGCGGCCAGGCGATCTTCGTCACATCGGTCCTCGGGAAAGCCGTGACGCCGGGCGGCGCGTCTTACAACATGTCGAAGCATGCGATGACCGCGTA
>DASRJF010000380.1:0-4243 GCA_035649615.1 Planctomycetota bacterium
TCGCCTTCCACATGGTGCCGACGACGATTTCCAGCACGCCGTCGCCGTCGAGGTCGGCCACGGCGGGAGGAGAATCGGTCCCGCTGGCGAGCTTGACCCGCCAGATCTCCTTGCCCTCGCCGCTCAAGCAGCGGAGGTTTCCATGAGCCGAATCCGCGGCCAGGATCTCGGGCTTCGCGTCGCCGTCGAGGTCGATGATCGCGATCGAGGCGTCGAACGGCCCCCCGTCCGACTTGTGCTTCCACAGGAGCGTTCCATCCTCCGCGTTGACGGCGTACAGGTGCTCGTCGTTGAAGTACGTCCCGAAGACGATCTCGGGCTTGCCGTCGCCGTCGATGTCGCCGAACGCCCCGGAACCGTACGACGGCGACTTGAGATCGAGCTTCCAGAGCAGCTTGGGTGGCCCGGCGTCCGATCCCCCCTCTTGATGATCCCAACCCGCCGCGGTCAGGAGGACGACCACCCCGGCCCATACCGTGGATCTCATCGCGTGTCCCTCGAGGTCGCCAAATTCTACGCCGCCAGCCTCGCATATCTCGATTGAGATTGCGGGTGGCATTCAAAATCGAGCATTGACCGACCGTCGTGCGTCCTGCAATCTGGCTGGTGATGCCGTCTCCCGCCGATTCCAAGACGTGGCACCAGGATCTCGTCATCTACGAGGTCTACGTGCGGGGGTTCAAGGACGCCAACGGCGACGGCATCGGCGACCTCGCGGGCCTCACGGAAAAGCTCGGGTACATCCGCGACCTCGGCGTCGGGGCGGTCTGGCTGCTCCCCATCTTCCCCTCGCCGCTGAGGGACGACGGGTACGACGTCGCGGATTACCGCACCATCCATCCCGATTTCGGGACGCTCGACGATTTCAAGGCCCTCCTCGAGCGGGCGCACGCGCTGGGACTCCGCGTCCTGCTCGACCTCGTCCTGAACCACACCTCCGACCAGCATCCCTGGTTTCAATCCGCGCGCCGCGGACCGGGGCATCCCCACCACGACTGGTACGTCTGGAGTCCCACGCCGGACCGGTACCCGGGCGTCCGCGTGATCTTCAACGACACCGAGCGCTCGAATTGGGAACTCGAGCCTTCCACCGGGCTCTACTACTGGCACCGTTTCTACGCCCACCAACCCGATCTCAACTACGACAACCCGGACGTGCGGCGCGAGATGCTCGACACGGCCAAATTCTGGCTCGACCTGGGCGTCGACGGTTTCCGCGTCGACGCCGTGCCCTACCTCTTCGAGCGCGACGGGACCTCGTGCGAGGGCCTGCCGGAAACGCACGAGTTCATGAAGGAGCTCCGGCGCGTCTGCGACGCGTATTCGCCCCCGCGCGTCCTGCTCGCCGAGGCGAACCAGTCCCCGGAGGAGCTGGCCGCGTACTTCGGACAGGGCGACGAAGTCCACATGACGTTCGATTTTCCGCTCATGCCGCGGCTCTTCCTGTCGCTCCGGCGCGAGGACGCCCGGCCCGTGATCGACATCCTCAAGCGCCAGCCTCCCCTTCCCGCCGGGTGTCAGTGGGCGATGTTCCTGCGGAACCACGACGAGCTCACACTCGAAAAGCTCGACGCGGACGAGCGCGAATACCTGTGGACCCAGTTCGCGGAGGATCGCGGATCGCGGATCAATCTCGGCATCCGCCGCCGCCTCTCCCCGCTCCTGGACGGCGGCCGACGCCAGATGGAGCTGCTCCACGCGCTGATCCTCAGCCTCCCGGGGTGCGCCGTCCTCTACTACGGCGACGAGATCGGCATGGGCGACGACCGGCGGCTCGGCGACCGCATGGGCGTCCGCACGCCGATGCAATGGTCCACGGCCCCGAACGCGGGGTTCTCGGCGGCAGACCCGGGCCGCCTCTACGCCCGGCCCGTCGACGAGCCCGAGTACCACTACATGGGCCACAACGTGGAGTCCCTCGACCGGAAACCGACGTCCTTCCTCAACTGGCTCCGACGCGTGCTGCTCACGCACCGCGCCGATCCCGTCTTCCGCGGAAGCCCGATGCGCCTGCTCGATGTCGGAAACCCGAAGATCTTTGCGTTCGCCCGCGAGGGTCCTTCCGGCACGGTCCTCTGCGTGAACAACTTCTCCCGGTTCGTCCAGCCGGCGCTGATTCCCACGGCCCCGTGGAAGGGACGCCATCCGGTGGACCTGATCGGAGGGGCTGTTTTCCCCTCCATCACGCGGGACGACTATCTCTTCTCGCTCGGACCTCACTCTTTTTACTGGTTCCGACTTGCCACCCTCTGACCCCTGGCTCATCCTGGCCCGGCACACGCCGCTCGGGGTCCTGGCGGACCTCGATGGAACGCTGATCCCCTTCGCGGACCGGCCCGAGCAGGCCCGGGTCCCGGAGGAGCTGGCGGCCCTTCTCCAGTCCCTCGCCGCGAGCCCGGGCATCCAGGTCGCCATCGTCAGCGGCCGGCCCCGCGACGGGTTGGAACGGTTGTTCCCGGCCTCCCCGTCCTTGTGGCTCATCGCTGAGCACGGAGGCTGGATGCGGGCGGACGGGGCGTGGTCCGAGGCGGTCCCGGGAGAACCGCGCGACCTCGCCGACCTGGCCGTGGAGTTGGACGAGATCGCCGGCCGCTTCCGGGGCGCGCACGTCGAGCGCAAGACGTGGTCGATCTCGCTCCACTACCGACCGGTCGGACGCCGCGATCGCGGCGGGTTCCTCGTCGAGGCCTCGGAAGCGATCGAGCGGTGGCTCGCCGCGCGGCCGGGATTCGAACGACTCGACGGGTCGCAGATCATCGAGATCCGTTCCGCGCGGATCCGCAAGTCGCTCGCGGTGCCGTGGATCCGGGAGCGCGCGGGCCCCGGCGCGCGCCTGGCCGTGCTGGGCGACGATATGACGGACGAGGACATGTTCCGCGCGCTGGGCCCGCAGGACGAGGCGATCCTCGTCGGGGGCGCCCGGGGACGCATCACCAGCGCCCACTGGACGCTGCCCGGTCCCGACGCCGCCGTGGCGTTCGTGCGATGGATCTCCGCCGCCCGAAGTCCGGAGCTCACGCCGCCGCTGGACACGCCGCCGGGTCCGATCCGTCCCCCGCCCCGGAAGAAGCCGTCCACCGGAGGACGCCTCCTCGCCGTCTCCAACCGCCTGCCCGATCTCCGATCGCCCACCCAGCCCGAGGATCCGCGTCCGAGAAACGTCGGCGGCCTCGTGTCGGCGCTGGAGCCGGTCCTGAGGCGGCGCGACGGGCTGTGGCTGGGATGGAGCGGGAGGTCGGACGCGACCGCGGCCTCGGCGAACCCCGGCCTCGACGAAACGTCGCAGCCTCCCCTGGCGTGGATCGATTTCACGCCCGACCTCCAGCGGCAGTACTACGGCGGGTTCTGCAACCGGAGCCTCTGGCCGCTCTTCCACGGGTTCCAGTCGCGGGTGCGGTTCGCGGACCCGGAATGGGAGGCGTACGTCCGGGGAAACGACCTCTTCGCGGAAGCCGCGGGAAAGCTCGTCGATCCCGACGACACGGTCTGGGCCCACGACTATCACCTGCTCCTCCTCGCGGAGGCGCTGCGCCGGCGCGGACATCGCGGGCCGATCGGCCTGTTCCTCCACATCCCCTTTCCCGACGTCGACCTCTTCCGGATGATCCCCTGGGGCGACCGCGTGCTGGAAGGGCTGCTGGCCTTCGATCTCCTCGGATTCCACACGCGCCACGACGTCGCGAACTTCCTTCAGACGGTCGGCGCGCTCTCGCCGGCGAAGGTCGGGGACGACCTCGTCCAGCACCGCGACCGCCGGATCCGCGTGGGCGCGTTTCCCATCGGGATCATGCCCGAGGGATTCCAGGAGACGCCGGAGGGCGACGCGGCCGAGGAGGCGCTGGCGCTGATCCGCTCGATCGGGACCGCGCGGTTGATCATCGGCGTCGACCGGCTGGACTACACCAAGGGGATCCCGCAGCGCCTCGAGGCGTTCGCCCGGATGCTCCAGCTGGTTTCCGAGTGGCGGGGGCGCGTGTCGATCATCCAGATTTCAGTGCCGTCGCGGGCCGACGTGCCGGAATACCGGGAACAGCGCCGGCTTGTCGAGGCCACGGTCGATCGGATCAACCGGGAATTCGGGACGCCGGAGTGGACGCCCGTACGGTACCTGTACCGCTCGTACGACCGGAGCCAGCTCGTCCAGTTCTACCGCGCCGCCTCGGTGGCCATGGTGACGCCGCTGCGGGACGGCATGAATCTCGTCGCGAAGGAGTACGTCGCGGCGCAGGAGCCGGGGGATCCC
>DASRJF010000381.1:0-3552 GCA_035649615.1 Planctomycetota bacterium
TCGAGGCGCGCGATCGTGCGGCCCGTGAGCTGGCCAAGAACTCGGAAGCGCTCATGCCCCTGATCGTTTACGAGCGGCGCCATTCGAAAGATCAGCAGCGGGCGGCCGTGCTGCAGCGCCTCGTCGACTCCCGCTTCGAAGCGGCCGATGAAACCGCGCCGGGGCCGAGACTTCCCTTTGGCGCCCGGTATGAAGCTGGCCACGGATGCGGCGCGGAGCTCGAAGAAGGGGTCCCCACCCAGTGCGGCATGGCCCGCCTGGAAGGCAAGGGCCAGCGATTCCTCAAGTTTCTGGACAAGTAGGGGAACCGGTCGGTCCGGATCGCGTCTAATGGGGCATGAGCCTGGATCGCCGGACGTTCCTCAAGGCGGCCGCTGCGGCGCCGTGCATCTTCGGGCTCCGCGAGATCTTCGCGCAGGAGCCGGACGCCCGGCCGGAGTGGTTCAAGCAGGCGCTCGCGCGCATGAAGGAGCGGAAGCTCCACGGGGTGGTCGTCATCGCGCCGCGTTCCGAGGAGGAGCAGCTCGCCCTCGGACGCCAGCTCTGGGATCTTCTCGAAGGCGACTTCCCCGAAGTCCACGAGCTCCTGCTCACGTCCGTCTTCGTCGTGATGACTCCGGCTCTCGCGGAGGCGAGCGGCGTGCGAAAGGCGGATGAAACGGAGGACCGATTCGTCCTGGATCCGGAGGGGAGAAGGGTCGCGGCCGACACGCGCGACGCCAAGGCTTTCGACACGGCGGCCGGATTCGTCGCGTCGTTCGGGCCCTTCCTCCACGGGAATTCGTGGGAGCGATTGAAGGCGCGCGCGGACGAACTGGAGAAGGCGGCGCGCGAGGACGTCCCCGCGGCCTTGCGCAAGCTGGGTTCCGAGGAGATCGAGGAGCGGGAATGGGCGAGCGGGATTCTCCTCGCGAGGGCGGACAAGATGGCGCCGCTCTACGCCTGGAAGCGCCGGACCGCGACGGATCCCGAGGTCGTCGCGCGGCTGAAATCCGTCGTGGAGCGACACTTCCACACGCTCGCGCCCACGGTGCAGGGCGCGCAGCTGCCTTTCGGCACGCGCACGCCCCGGTTCACCAACGGCGGATGCGGGCGGCGCCGGGAGATCCTCGAGATCGAATCCAAGGATTCCGAAGAGATGGTCGCGTGCGGCATGGCCCGCATCGACGACTCCAAGGTGCGGATGTTCCTCCGGTTCCTGACAAAGTAGGGGGTCGCCGTGGATCGTCGCGCCTTTCTGTCCCTCGTGGCCGGCTCGCCGCTCATTTTCGGCCTGCGGGAACTGCTGGCCCAGGACCCGGTGCCTGATGCCGCCCCCGATTGGCTCAAAACCGCGCTGAAGCGCATGAAGGAGACGCGCCGGTTCGGAGTCGTGATCGTAGTTCCCCCGGGCCAGGAGGCCCAGTCGCGCCTGGGAAGCGCTCTCGTGGCCCGGCTCCCCCAGACCCTCGGGACCGCCTATGAAGACCTCGAGATCTTCGTCGGCAACGTGTTCATCTGCGTGAGCGATGAGAAGGCGCGCAAATTCCATGAAGGAAAGGTGGCAGGGGAGGGGCTCCTTCGCATTCTGCTCGAACCGGATGGATCGAAGGTCGTGGCCGACCGCGTCGACGTGGGAGTCTTCGAGGACCCCTCCAAATTCCGCGAGTCTTTCCGGAAGTTCGTGGGCGGCGACGACGGGTCGCGCCTTCGGGATGTTGCGAGGAGCATCGAGAAGTCCCTTCCCGAAGACGTCCGCAAGGCGATCGAAGTGATCTCCAGCCCGCCGCGCCAGGTGGAAACCGAGGCCGCGTCGAAGGACCTTCGGAAAGCGATGGATCTCGTGAAGGGCCGCATGGATTCGATCGCGACCTGGCTGGTGAACCTGTCGCTCCTGAAGGAAAACGAGAAGACGTTTCTCAAGATGCGGCTCAACTCGATCTTCTGGGAGTATTACCTCGAGCAATCCACCGGCGATCCGGCGCCTTGCCTCCCATTTGGAGTGAAGGTCGAGACTCTGCCCGAGGAAGATCCTTGTCCGCCCTGCGGCCGGATGGCGGCCGCCCCGGGCAAGGCGCGCAAATTCCTCTCGTTTTTCGAGAAGTAGATGGACCGCCGCGCGTTTCTCTCGATCGTCGCGGGCTCGCCCTTCGTGTTCGGGCTTCGTGAACTGCTCGGCCAGGAAGCCACACCCGATTTCGTCACCGCGGCATTGCAGCGGATGAAGAAGACCCGAAGGTACGGCGTCTTCATCGTGATTCCGCCCGAGCCGGAGAGCCGGAAGTGCATCGGCCAGGGATTGCTGGACCAGCTGGCGCACCATCCCCTGGGAGACCGGGCAGCCGTCGAGCTCTTCTGCGCTCATGTCTTCGTCTGCCTCACCGAAGCTCAGGCAACCCAGGCAGGTCTGAGTGCCAAGGTCGAAGGGGAAGGGGTCCTGCGCATGCTCGTGGATTCCGAGGGAAAACAGATTCAAGCGGACCGGGTGAAACTCCATGTGTTCAAAGACAGGGCTGGGTTCGTCGGGTCATTCTCTAAGTTCATTCACGGAAAGGACCTGACAAGGCTTCGGGACCAGGCCAAGGCCATCCAGGATTCAATGAGCGAGGAAGTCCGACAGGCCGCAGCCCGTTTGAGTGGCGAGGACCTGCGGAAAACGCTGCCGGCCGCTGCCGAGACCATCGCACCTTGGCTCGCCTACAAGAGGTATTTTGCAAAGGATGGGGAACCGTTCTCGACGGTGCTTCGTGTCTATTACCTGCAGCAGTTGGAGAAGGGGCCGGTGCTCGCATTGCCTTTCGGAATTCGAGCTGATCGGGTCGTGGGGGAGGATCCCTGTCCTCCCTGTGGCGGGGGCGGACCCATTACTACTTATTCGTTTCGTTTTCTTTCGTTCTACACGAAGTAGGACATCTCCCCCGGCCTGAAGCTCGCCGTGCGATCCACTATAATCCGAGCGTGAATCCGGACGAATTGCGCGCCAAAGCCGCCGCCCTTCCCGAGACGCCCGGCGTGTACTTCATGAAGGACGCCAAGGGACGGACCCTCTACATCGGCAAGGCGCGCATCCTCCGCGACCGCGTCTCGACCTACTTCCACCCGAACCCCGACATCGAGCCGCGCCTCCAGTCGATGATCGCGCAGATCCGCGACGTCGACATCCTCCCGACCGCCACCGAAGTCGACGCCCTCCTCGCCGAGGCGCGCCTCGTCAAGGACGCGCAGCCCAAGTACAACGTCAAGCTCAAGGACGACAAGTCGTTCACCATGCTCGGCCTCACGACCTTCGACGACTTCTCCAAGGTCTGGGTCGTGCGCGAGACGGACGACGTGAAGGCCGATCTCATGGGGCCGTTCACCGGCGCCGCCGACTTGCGCGAAGCCGTCAAGGTCCTCCAGAAGATCTTCAAGTTCGCGACGTGCAAGATCGAGATGAGCGCGGACGACCCGAAGCGCCGGTTCTTCCGGCCGTGTCTCCTGTACGCCATCAACCGATGCACCGCGCCGTGCGCCGACCGGATCTCGAAGGAGGATTACGCGGCGGACATCGCGTCCCTCCGCCAGTTCCTGCGC
>DASRJF010000382.1:0-5654 GCA_035649615.1 Planctomycetota bacterium
GATGACGAGCGCGGAGATCGATCGCGCGGTTTCCGCCGCCGGACGCGAGGGGCGCAGCCTCTACCAGGTCGATGTGGATCTCGTGTCGCGGCTCCGGCCCGATCTGCTGCTCATCCAGAGCCTGTGCGACGTCTGCGCCACGCCCCCGACGGATCTCAAGCCGGTGCTGGCCGCCGTCCAGCCCCGGCCGAAAGTCGTTCCGCAACACGCGCATGACTTCGAGGGGATGTTCGCCGACCTGCGCGAGCTCGCGGAGGCCGCGGGCGTCGACGCCGGGCCCCTGGAACAAGAACTCCGGAAGCGCGTCGATGCCGTGGCCAGGCGCGCGCGCCGGTTGCCGAAGCGGCGCGTGTTCTGTCTCGAGTGGCTCGACCCGCCCTTCGCCGCCGGCCACTGGGTCCCCGAGATGGTCGCGATGGCGGGCGGGCTCGATGGGCTGGCGCGGCCCAAGCGCGACTCGGTGCGGATCTCGTGGGAATCGGTCGCGGAGGCGGCGCCCGACGTCCTGGTCGTGATGCCGTGCGGATTCACGCTCGAACGGACCCGGCGCGAGCTTCCGTCCGCGGCCCGGCGCCCGGAATGGGCTTCCCTGCCGGCCGTGAAAAACGGAGAGGTCTATGTCGCGGACGGCCATTCGTACTTCAACGGTTCGGGCCCCCGTCTCGTGGACGGCCTGGAAATCCTCGCGGAGATTCTCCATCCCCGGGAGTTTCCCCGGCGGCACCGGTCGGGCTACTTCAAGTGGAGAGGCTAGTGTCGCGTCAAAGTTGATTCTGACGGTTGAGACGCACCCTGTGGACCCGCCGTTCGAGAAGGCCGACTGGAAGTTCAACGTTCTGAGTGCTGCGTTCAGCGTTCGTTCGAAGTCCCGGGTTCGGAGTGGACGGCGAACAACGAACTCCGAACGAACTCAGAACACAGGACTCAGAACCCAGAACTCCCAACTTCCAACAGGTGTCGCATCCGTAGGGACCGTGTGGCAACCGAGTGAGTCGAGTTGGATGCGACCCTAGCCCAGCGCGGCATACGGCACTTGTCTGGCCGATGCTCCGCGGAAGCTCGACGCCGCGAAGAGATAGGCATCCAGCGCGTAGTGGATGAGCAGGCAGCTCAGGATGCCCATGTAGTAGTAGCGGTCGAACGAGACCTCGCTGTCGAGCCCGAACGGATTGAGGCGGGAGAGCATCACCATCGCCCCCAGGAGGGAGACGCTGGCGATGAAGCAGAATCCGAAGTAGCGGGTGGCGCTCCCCGACCGGTACAGGGTGCGCGAGAACGAAGGCTCGATCAGCGCGCGCTCGCTTCTCAACGACTGGATCATCCAGACCAGCCCGAGGTACTGGATCGAGTGCCAGGCGTTGACGGCCTGGAACGCCAGCTCGAGCCGCCCGCCATCGCCGCAGAGCGGCACGGTGAACGCGATGCCCGCGGTGACCCCGATGAGCACGGTCTTGGGCACGTTCAGGACGCCGCGGCGCCGCTCGTCGATCGTCTTCCACACCCACAGGGCCGCCAGCACGGAGAACGCGACGCCGACGGTCCAGTACGTGAGTTCCGTGCGGAACACGGGAGGGATGAGGATTTCCGTTTCGCCCAGCCGGAAGGCGCCGTGGACCAGCTTGTAGGAGGCGATCGGATAGAACGACAGGCCCAGGAAGGCGTAGTCGATCCACCGCGCCCACGCCCGTTCGGGAAGGCGGCCGCGCCGGCGGTAGACGTCGGCCAGGTAGGCGTTCTGCTGGAGCACGTGGATCGAGGCCGCGAAGATGAAGAAGCTCAGGAGCGCCTGGAAGTCGTAGAGCGTCATGAACACGACGCCGGCCGGGACGAGGAGGGTGATGAGCGCCAGCATCGGCGCGTGGGACCGGCGGAACCGGGGATCCATGTACGTCGCGGTGTACGTGGCGAACAGGTGCGGGCCCCCGACGATCGTCGTGACGGCGAGGTTGAGCGCGGTGTTGGGGACGCCGGCCCAGACGAAGACGAGCACGAGCGGGACGATCGCCGCGCTGCCGATGAGCCAGGTGGCGTCCCAGCGGAGGCCGCCGAGCCACGGCGCGGCGATCGCGTTGTTCGCCCGGCCCGGAACCGCGATGGCATTCATGGCAATTCCATGATATCCCAATTCCTCCCGTGTGACGGTCTTGTTCCATCCTCGGGCGATATCCCTGCTGACTCCGGCGTGCCGATTCCTGGATCACACGTCCTGGGACCGGACCGTTCTTTCCGATTTCTACCCCTCTCCCGACGCCCGGACCCGGCGACTCCATTTCTCTTTACGACCGCGACTTCTCTTCCTATGATCTCCCGACTGTCCGCCTGCTGAGACCGGAGCGCCTAAGGGGGGTTGGCTCATGAGAATCGCGTCCACATCTCTCTTTCTGTTCATCATGGCCGGTTCCTTGTGGGCGCAGGACCAGCAGATCGGGGCCCGCACCAAGGGCATGGGCGGCAGCTATACCGCGTTCGAGGACGACCCTGTCTCCATCTGGCTGAATCCCGCGGGCATCGCCACGCAGCCCGACCAGATGTCCATCTGCTACCAGACGTACCTGGGCTACCCGGTCGACCAGAACCGCGGCCCCGGCGACACGATCGAGTTCAGCGTCGAGCCGGAAACGGTCCTCGTCGACCCCGCCCTGCTGCCGGCCTACATCGGATTCGTCTTCCAGGTCGGCGACGGCGAGAACCCGATGTCCATCGGCATCTGCTTCGCCCGTCCCTACCACATCAACTACGCCCTGGACGAAGTCGCGGACCCGGCCCAGACGGTGTTCGAGCCCGAGTCCAACCTCGAGCAGGGCTTCCAGCGCTTCCGGCTGGCGTTCGCGAAGGACTTCCGGTTCGTGCCCGCGGGCGAGCCCGGCTTCCTGACGCACATCGCGGCGGGATTCGGACTCGACGTCGCCTACACGACGATCCGGTTCCAGACGCCCGTGGCCACGTCGACGGACAACATGCTCGGCATGGGCTTCGGCCTGGGCTTGCTCGTGGGGCTGTACGACAACGCGGAAAACGTGAAGATCAACGTGGGCTTCGCGTACCAGAGCGCGATCAACTTCGAGTTCAACGTCAACCCCGACATCTTCCCCGCGTTCGACATGCCCGAGCAGATCAACATCGGCGCCACGTTCTACCTCCTCAAGGAGTCGCGCCTGCGCGCCACGATGGACCTGCAGTTCCTGCAGTGGGCCGACACGGCGGAGAAGCCCGTGTTCAGCGGGAAATCCCAGTTCGAGGACGCCACGAACTTCTCGATCGGGTTCGAGTACCGCATCGACCTCGAGTCCCCCAAGATCCGCCTCTTCCCCCGCGTGGGGTTCCGCCTGTTCGGGGCGCCCTGGTCCGACGCGGACGACCTGCCGCAGACCGGCACGTTCAAGCTCGTGCTCGACACGGACGACGACACGTTCGAGATCTTCACGTTCGGCCTGGGCGTGTCGTGGACCACGGAGGCGGGAAAGACGCGGTCGATCGATTGGGCCGTCGACGTGGGCGGCGATTCGACCAACGTGGCCCTTGGATATAATCACGAATTCTAGGCGGCGCGGGTTGTATCCTCTTTTGCGCGCATCGGCGCCCGGCGACTGTCGGCCGGGCTCCGGGACGGGCGCGAACCCGCCCCTTGGACCGGAGGGGTTATGAGCCGACGTATCGCTCAAGGTCTCGTTCTCTCGGCGCTCGCTTTCGCCGTCCTCACCGGCTGCGAGGGGGCCGTGAACGATGACGAGAACTTCATCGTGCTGACGTTCCGGGCGTCGCTCGCGCCGAGCGGGAGCGAGCTCACGGGGCCGTCGGATCGGCCCAAGATCACGCCGGACGGCCGGTACGTCGTCTTCCAGACGCGCGCCGCCAACCTGCTCCCGGGCGACACCAACGGCCGGATCGACATCTACCGGAAGGACCTCAACACCGGCAGCGTGGCGCGCGTCACGGTGGAGCTGAAGGGTCCGGACCCCACTCCGGACGGCAACCCCAACGAGGACTGCACCAACCCGACCATCACGCCGGACGGTCGCTTCGTCATCTTCGAGTCCTCCGCGGAGGACCTCGTCGACGGCGACGGCAACGGGAACACCGACATCTTCATCCGGGACATGAACCTGACGGTTTTCGATCCGCTGAGCCCCTCGTTCACGGTGCCCCCGATCACCCGCGTCTCGGTGAACACCACCGGCGGCGATCCCAACAGCATCTCGTTCCACGGCAGCGTGTCGGATGACGGGCGCTACGTGGTCTTCCAGTCCTTCGCGGACAACCTGGTCGCCGGAGACACCAACTTCGGCTCCGACATCTTCGTCCGCGACACGCTGTTCAACATCACGATCCGGGTCAACACCGACGTCTCCGGCAACGAAGCGGATGCCTTCAGCTTCAGCTCCAATCCGGTCATCTCCGGCGACGGGTCGACCGTCGCCTTCGATTCGGACGCCTCGAACCTGGTCACGACGGACTTCAACGGGTTCCGGGACGTCTTCGTCAAGCGGTGGCTGGCGGTCATCCCGGACGTCACCCGCGTGTCGGTGGAAGGCCCCGCCGACGACGACGGCGACCTCGACGGCGACGAATTCGACCTCGACAACGCGAACGGCGAGAGCGGGTCGCCCTCCCTCTCGGAGACCGGCCGGTTCGTCGCGTTCGTAACGGACGCCACCGACCTCATCCGGGGCGACAGCGGGCTGGCGGCGGACGTCTACATCCGCGACGTGCTGCTCGGCGTGTCGAGGCGCTGCTCCGTGACGACGCTGGGAGGCGAGGCCTCCCAGGCTTCGAACGAGCCGCAGGTTTCGCGGGACGGACGGTGGGTGGTCTTCCAATCGAACACCCCCGACCTCGTGCAGGGCGACACGAACAACGCGGAAGACATCTTCCTCAGGGACACGGTCTCGAACATCACGATCCGGATTTCGGTGGCCACGTACGGCGTGGAATCGTCCCCCTTCTTCCCGAACCGGAATCCTTCGATCACGGGGGACGGACGGTTCGTCGCCTTCGCGTCCTTGGCGTCGAACCTGGCTCCCAACGACACCAACGGAGCGAACGACATTTATATCCGGGGTCCGCTCTACTAAGCCGTTTCGACCTGGAGGTTTCCTATGCGTTGCCAGCCGCTTCCCGCGGGAATCCGGGGCGTCCTTGCCGCCGCCCTCTTCTCCCTGTGCCTGGTCTCCTGCGACCTGGGGGGAAATGACGGCGGTCCCGGGGACAGCCCCGGGATCCTCGGCTCGGTCCCCGGGGGACCCCTGCCGTCGCCGATCTCGCTCGACAATTTCCGGGCCTCCACGGGATTCTTCCAGGAGCCCAACAGCTCCTCCTCCTCGCCCTCGATTTCCGAGGACGGCCGGTTCGTCGCCTTCCAGTCCTATGCGAGCAACCTGGTGCCCTTCGATACGAACGGCCAATCCGACATCTTTGTCCGCGACACGCAGACCAACGTGACAACCCGGGTCTCGGTGAATTCCTTCGGCACCGAAGGCAACAGCGCCTCGTCGGAACCCTTCATCTCCCCCACGGGGCGGTACGTCGTATTCACGTCTACCGCCACCAACCTGGCGGGCGTCGCGGACACCAACTCCCAGCAGGACATCTTCCTCCACGACCGCACCGCGGGGACGACGATCCGCGTGAGCATCGCCGACGACGACGTCACCCAG
>DASRJF010000383.1:0-2588 GCA_035649615.1 Planctomycetota bacterium
CCTTCTTCATGTTGGATCCGGCCATCGGATCCCCGCCCTCGAAGAGCGCTTGGAAATCCTCGCGCTTCCGCTTGAGGATGTCCGCGATGCGCGCCTTCTGGGATTCCGTCAGGTTCAGCTCCTTCGCCAGCGTCTTCTCCAGGTCTTCCGGATTTCCGAACTTGGGGAGATGCCCGTACTTCTCTTTCAAGATCCGGTCGACCGTTTCCGCCACCGCCTTCTCCTGCGCGGGAGTGAGCGTCGATCCGGCGGCGGGAGCGGTCGGAGCTTCAGTACCCGGCATCTCGCTCGTCTCATCGATTCGAGAGCGGGTCCCCCCCGGGGGGAGAGTGGAGAATTCGTCCGGAGCCGGCGTGTAGCTCTGTCGGGATTGAGCGGGATCTTCCGACTTCGGCGCCGTTGGGACGCTCCTCGCGGCCGCCGCTTCGAGGGCTTGCACCTTGATGGTCAGAGCCCGGGCCTGGAAGTTCAGGAAGGTCACGGCCACGACGAGTCCCGCCAGGACCACGACGTGGACGGCCATGAATTTGGGCATGCGGCGATTCTCCCTCTTATCCTACGCGACGCCCAGCCCTTCGTTGGCCGCGACGTCCCTTCACCGGCCTTGGACTCCGGACCTTGGATCACCCTGGACTCCGGACCTTGGATCACCTTGAACTCCGGACCTTGGATCACCTTGGACCTTGAACTTTGGACTTCCAGCGGGGTATTCTCTGACTGGGCAGAGGGGGAAAGGGCACTTCGAAGTCACGATGTAGCCTACCTCTTGCTCCAGTCCGAGTTTGTCGAGAGAGAGGGGCATAGGAAATGGGTGCCTTGCCGATGAAGAAACCTGCCCTGAAGCGGCCCGTCCTCAAGAAGGCCAGCAAAGCGGCCCCTGCCGAGGCCGCCCCGGCGCCGCCGACGGACCCCAAGCCGGACCGGCCGGTCACGAAAAGCACCCGCATCTTCGCCGACGAGCTCGCGAAAAAGCAGCGCGAGATCTCCGTCTCGGAATTCTTCGCCAAGAACCGCCACCTCCTCGGCTTCGACAACCCCCGCAAGGCGCTCCTCACCGCCGTGAAGGAAGCCGTCGACAACTCGCTCGACGCGTGCGAGGAGGCCAAGATCCTCCCCGAAGTCGAGGTGAAGATCGAGGTCGCGGTGAACGGCGGACCGGCCCCCGCTCCCTCCCAGGCCGAGCGGTTCGTTGTCACCGTCACCGACAATGGCCCCGGGATCATCCCCGAGCAGATCCCGCGCGTCTTCGCCAAGCTCCTCTACGGCTCGAAATTCCACCGGCTCCGCATGAGCCGCGGCCAGCAGGGCATCGGCATCTCCGCCGCGGGGCTCTACGGCATGCTGACGACGGGCAAGCCCGTGCGCGTCCTCTCCCGGTGGACCGACAAGAAGCCCGCGCGCTACGTCGAGATCCAGATCGACACCGCCAAGAACGAGCCCAAGAAGCTCGCCGACCGCGACCAGGACTGGGACCGCCCGCACGGCACGCGCGTCTCCATCGAGCTCGACGGCCGCTACCAGAAGGGCCGCACGTCCGTCGACGAATTCCTCGAGCAGGTCGCGATCGCCAACCCGCACGCGAAGATCGCGTATGTCAACCCGGAGGGGCAGAAGGTGGAGTTCCCGCGCATCGTGGCGGACCTCCCTCCGCCGCCGCGCGAGATCAAGCCCCACCCGTACGGCATCGAGCTCGGCGTCCTCCTCAAGATGATGCAGGACACGAAGAGCCACTGGCTCTCCGGATTCCTCTCGAGCGACTTCTCGCGCGTCTCCCCCAAAGTGGCCCAGGAAATCAGCGCGGCCGCGGGGCTCAAGCCCGAGTCGAAGCCGCGCACGATCGTCGGCGAGGCGGCGGAGCGGCTCTACAAGGCGATCCAGAAGACGAAGCTCATGAATCCGCCGACGGACTGCCTCTCGCCGATCGGCGAGAAGGCGATCCTCGCCGGGCTCTACAAGCAGATCCGCGGCGATTTTTACACGGCCGTGTCGCGTTCCCCGGCCGTCTACCGGGGCAATCCGTTCACGATCGAGGTCGGCCTCGCGTACGGGACGGGCCAGGCGGGCGTGGCGGCGAGCGCGGTGGACGCCGAGGACGCGGTCCCGCTCGCCGAGGGCGAGGAAAAGGCGCCCGAGGTCCCGCTCGCCCGCGTCCTTCGCTTCGCCAACCGCGTGCCGCTGCTCTACCAGCCGGGCGCGTGCGCCATCACGAAGGCGGTGCTCGAGACCGCGTGGCGGAACTACGGCATCTCGCAGTCGCGCGGGGCGCTCCCCCAGGGGCCGCTGGTTATCTTCGTCCACATGGCGAGCGTCTGGGTGCCCTTCACGAGCGAAGCGAAGGAGGCGATCGCCGACTACGACGAAATCCGCAAGGAGATCCGGCTCGCCCTCAACGAGGCGGGACGGCGCCTCTCGACGTTCGTGCGCCGGCGCGATCACGCCCTCGACGAACTCAAGCGGCGCGACGCGTTCGAGGCCTACATCGAGGAGGTCGCGGACGCCTGCAAGCGGCTGAAGAAGGGGAAGCTCAACGCGGAGGATCTGAAGAAGCGCCTCCAGAAAATCGCGCACTCGATCACCGGCGGCGAGAA
>DASRJF010000384.1:0-6542 GCA_035649615.1 Planctomycetota bacterium
GGATGCGTGCCTGGAGGTTAGAATTCCCGTCCATGAGGGCGTTCACGTTCCCCCTGCTCCCCCTCCTCCTCGCTGCCCAGCAGTCCGAAAAGCCCGAGCTGCCCTCGACGTATTCGAGCAAGCACTACGAGATCAAGACGAGCGCGACGAAGGAGCAGGCCGACGACCTGCTCGAGTACATGGAGCTCGTCTTCGACACCTACATGAAGCTCCTCAAGCCCGACGACCCCGTCGCGGCCGAGAAGGCGCGCAACACGATCCTCCTCTACAAGAACCGCGAGGAGTTTCTCGCCTCGGGCGCCCCCAAGAGCGCCGGCGCGTACTACAGCCTTTCGACCAAGAACCTCGTCGGCTACTACGACATGGTCACGATGAGGCCCTTCTTCGCCCACGAGGGGATGCACCAGTTCACCGACCTCACGTCCAAGAACTACCGCGACTTCCCGATGTGGTTCTCGGAGGGAATCGCGGACTGCATCGGGAACAACGAGGTGCGCAACAAGAAGCTCTACCTCTGCCTCAAGGGAGGCACGATCGCGCGGGGACGCCTCCCGATCATCCAGGACGCGATCAAGGCCGGGAAGGCGTACAAGCTCGAGGACCTCCTGGCCCTCAAGCCCAAGCCGTTCATGGAAAACGCGGGCCTCTGCTACGCGCAATCGTGGTCCTTCTGCCACTTCCTGATCACGTACCCGGACATGGAAGACCGGAACCAGCAGGTGCCCAGCGGGAAGTTCCGCAAGAACGTGGCGCTCTACTACGAGCGCATCCGCCTGGGGGGATCGTCGCACCGGGAAGCGTGGGACGAGGCGTTCAAGGGCATCCCGGTCGACGGGCTCGAGGAGCTGTGGAAGAAATACGTGATGAAATTCGAGCCCGCCCGCGCGCTCGGATTCCTCGGGAAGGACCTCACCTCCGAGCAGTCGATCGAGATCGGCCTCAAGGACGGGCGCCTCGGCATCCGCGTCACGCAGATCGTTCCCGAGGGCGTGGGACCGAAGGCCGGGCTCGCCGTCGGAGACGTCATCATTTCGTTCGACACCAAGACGTTCGACGACGAGCCGCTGAACCAGCTCCGGTCCTGGATGCAGGCGATCCCCTACGGCCGGCGCGTGAAACTGGTCGTCCGCCGCGAGGGAAAGGACGTCGAACTGTGGGTCACGTGGGAAGCGCCGAAGAAGAACTGACCGCATGACGCATGACGGATCGTTGCAACCCGCCTGTTTGCGATTCCCGTGATACGTAATGCGTGATGCGTGAGGCGGCGGTTATAATCCGGTTCATGCCAGAAACCGGACTCTCCGAACTCCACAACCGCCTCCGCGTCCGCGAAGCCGCGCTCGACCGTCTCCTCGATTGCTTCCACGACCTGTCGGACCCCCGGCGAACGTTCCAGAACATCCTCGAGATCGTGGTCGAGGCGATTCCCGCCGACGCGTCGAGCCTCTTCCTCGTGACCGGGGAGGACGGGACGCTGACGGCCGTCGCGGCGACCGGACCCGTCGCGAACAAGGTGAGGGGGATGAAGCTCGGCCCCGGCATCGGCATGCCCGGCGTCGTGGCGCGGGACCGGCGATGCGTCGCGGTCAGCGACATCAAGAAGGAGCCCAACTACTCGCGCGAGCGGCACGAGATCGCCGGGTACGAGACGACTTCCCTGCTCGCGGCCCCCGTCCTCTACAAGGGCGACCTCAACGGCGTTCTCGAGGTCCTCAACCGGCGGGAAGGTCCGGAGTGGAAGCGGCACGAGATCGAACTGCTCGAACGCATCGCCCGCGGCGTCGGCTCCATCGTGAACCTGATCGGAGAGCGCCAATGATCGACATCAACGCCCTGCTCCGCGACCTGGTCACCGCGCGCGGATCCGACCTGCACCTGAAGATCGGGCGGCCGCCGCTCATGCGCATTTTCGGGGAGATCGTCCCCACCGAAGGGGCCCCGCTCGACGAGGCCGACCTCGAGGCCGCCCTGAAGCTGATGCTCGGCGCCGACGGGTGGGCGCGGCTCCAGAGCGAGGGCGAGATGGACGCCGCGTACTCCGTCTCCGACCTCGCGCGCTTCCGGGTCAACGCGTTCCGCCGGATGGGCCAGTACGGCATCGTCGCGCGCGCCATCCCGATCAAGGTCCCGACGCTCGACAGCCTGAACATGCCGCCGGCGATCAAGGACCTCCTCAACGCGCCGCAGGGCCTGGTTCTCGTCACCGGCCCCACGGGCAGCGGCAAGTCGACGACCCTCGCCTGCATGATCGAGCACCTCAACCAGACCATGCCGCTCCACATCATCACGCTCGAGGACCCGATCGAGTTCGTCTACACCGACGCCAACTGCGAGGTCACCCAGCGCCAGCTCGGGACGGACGTGGCCTCGCTCCACGAGGGGCTCCGGCGCATCCTCCGGCAGGACCCGGACGTGATCCTCATCGGCGAGCTGAGGGACCGGGAGACGATCGAGACGGCGATGGACGCCGCCGAGACGGGCCACCTCGTCTTCTCGACGCTCCACACGAACGACGCGAAGCAGACGATCGACCGGATCATCGACACGTTCCCGGCCGAGAGCCGGGACCACGTCCGTTCGATGCTCTCGCTGACCCTGCACGCGATCATCAGCCAGCGGCTCCTGAAGCGGGCGAGCGGCGCCGGGCGCGTGGCCGCGATGGAAATCCTGATCAACACGCCCAATGTCCGGGAACTGATCGCCGGGGGAAAGACCCGCGAGATCGAGTCGGCGATGAAGGCGGGCGACTTCTACCGGATGCAGACGTTCAACCAGGCGCTCGCCAAGCTCGTCATCGACGGGTCGATCACGGAGGAGGAGGCGGCGGCGACGTCCCAGAACCCGAACGAGATGAAGATGATCCTCCGGGGCATCACGTCGGGGGCTTCGAGCGCGCGCCTGGTCACCAAGCCCGCCGACTCCACGACCGCGAGGAGGATCGTGTCGCCTGCCCCGGCCCCGGCCAAGCCCGCCCCCGCGGACCCGGCGCCCGTGAAGCCGCCGGGGCTGAGGATCACGCGCGGGTTCTAGGCCGGGCTTCCGAGGTCTGATGCCCGACCACTCTCAGAAGGCCATGTTCCGGGCCATCTTGAGCGCCTGCAGGTTGGTGCTCACCTTGTCGACCAGCTCCCGCGGCGTGTCGGTCCCCGCCTCGTCGAGGAATTCCTGGACGAACGCGTAGAGAGACTGGGCGTCGCGGAAGAGATTCTTGGCCTTCACCGCCTCGTCCTTCCGCTTCTCGTTGTCCTCCCCGGCCGCCGCCGCCCGCTCGTACGCCTGCTTCCCCTGCTCGTGCATGGCGTCCGCCTTGGCGATCCTCTCCTGGAGTTCCGGCATGAGGTCCGCGATCTTTCCGCCGATGCCGCTCCCCACGCCGGCGGGCTTGGGGGGCTTGGGCGGCTCGACCGGCGCCGCCTGGGGGATCTTGAATTCGTCGATGGAGCTGTCCTCGATGCGGAGCTGGATCTCCGCCGTGCTCACGCCGTACGACGCCTTCGCCAGCTGGACGAACTGCTCCTCGAGTTTCTTGGCGGCGGCGTACTTGTCGTGCGTGGGCGTGCCGGGGTAGTACTCGCGCCGTCCCGCGCCCCAGCACTCCTCGCACGACCCGCCCTTGCCCGAGCATTTCACGCACGTCACGTTGACGTATTCCGCGGTCAGTTTCGCGGTCGGATCGAGTCCCTTCCTCGCCTCGGCGAGGCGCACGCGGACCTGTTCGCGCCGGGCCCGCTCCTTCGCGCGCTTCTCGTGCCAGTCCTGCAGCGCCTTCACGTGCGTGTCGAGGCAGGAGCCGAGCGCGGGCACGCGCGTGGCGGGAATCTTGGCCGCGAGCCACGACGAGTCGCCCGAGGTGAGGCAGGTCGGGCACGGCGTGGATCCGGCCCCGTTGCACGTGGAGCAGGCGCCGAGACGCATCCCGACGCCGCCGCAGGGACCGCACTTCCCCGATTGCTTGCCCTCGCACGCGTCGCACGTGAGGTGGCCGCCCGAGCACTTCTCGTACTCGGCAAAGAAGCGCTTCGCCTGCTCGGGCGTGAGGAGGTCCTTGTCCTTGTCGCTCGTGTACATCTTCGCCTTGCCGTTGAAGACGTTCACCTTGATCTGGTCGAAGAGCTCGGCGCACGTCAGTTCGAACTTCCCGCCCTGTCCCGCGGCCTTGTTGGGGTCGAGCGGCGTCGAGCTGGAGCGGATCTCGCACTTCCCGGTGCCCTTGCAGGGCTTGAGGGTCCAGAACATCCGCTGGGGATGGATGTCGGCGAGGCGTCTTTTCCCGTTGACGACGACGTAGGCCTTGAAGGACTTCTCGATCAGGAACCTCAGGTCGCCGCCGTAGCCGGCGTGGACGATCTTGCCCTTGCCGGAGCAGTGGGCGCACGAAGCTTGTCCCTTTCCCGTGCAGTTGCGGCACGTCTGGGCCACGGTTCCGGACAGGCACGCCTCGCAGTCGGCCTCGCCCGTTCCCTTGCACGGAACGCAGCTCGACAGGGACCCGGGGGGCATCATCGCGCGCCACCGCGCAATCTCGGCCTCGACGGCCGCGGGCTCCGGCGGCTTCTTCACCCATTCCCTCAGCCGCTCGACCTCCGCCATGTGGGTCGTGGCGAGGTGCGCCGTGGCGACGGCGTTGTCGATCCTCGCCTGCGCCTCCTTGGCGCGGCCCTGTTTCAGGTCCTCGGCGACGGCCCCCGCGAGCGCCGCGCCTTCGAAACGGATCTCGCCGCGCAGGGCGAGGGCGATGGACACGACCTGGTTCGCGTGGTTCGGGTTGTACGTCCGGGACACCTGCGCGAGCCGGAGGAAGTGGCGGTCGGCGAGGTCGAGCTTCGACTCGTCGAGCGCCCTGGTCGAGCGCAGTATCTCCTGCCGGAGCGACCGGAGGAGGTAGGTCGGTCCCGAGATCTTGGTGACGTCCTCGCCCATCTTCTTCATCTCCTCGCGCCAGTCTTCCTGCTCCTGGGGTGCGAGGATCGCCGCGAGAAGCGCCGGGACGAGGAGGGCTTTCATGCGCAGCTCGAAAAAGGGTTCAGCTGGAAAGTTTATACGACCCGGAACCCGCTATCAAGGAGTCAGTCCAGTCGGTTCGAGCGGGGCCGGCGCGGCGCGGGGATTCAACACGGGCGAGCGCCTCCAGTAGAACCAGAAAAGGGCGCTGCCCGTGAAGTAGAGCGCGATGGTGAACAGCATCGTCAGCGTGTAGCCGTCTCCGAACAAACGCGCGTTCTGGATGATCCATCCCCCCGTGGCCGTGCCGAGCATGAACGTTCCGTTCCACGCGATCTCGCGCAATCCGTTCGTCAGGGCCCGGTGGTGGGCCGGCACGGCCTCCATCGCAAATTGCGAGGTCACGGGCCCCGCCATGTTCATGAGCGCGTGCCGGACGAAGAAGGCCCCCACCGCCAGCGCCGGAACTCCCGTGAACGCCATGACCACGAAGAACGGGATCGAGAGCATCTGGCACGCGACGACCGTCCGCACCCCTCCGAACCGGCGCGCGAGCAGCGGCGCCGCGAGGAACGCGACGAACGAGAGGACCTGCGCGACCGAGAAGAACACCGAGATGCTCCCCGCGCGGTAATGAAACCGGGTCTCGAAGTAGAGATTGATCATGGGGATCGTGAGCCCCGCCCCCAGGCCGATGATCGCGAGCGGCAGGCCGATCCGGAACGCCGTGCGGCGGTCGAACTCCAGGCGGTCACCGGTCCTCTCCGGCGCGGGATGTTCACGGATCACGGCGAACACGAGCGCGCCCACGGCGGTGATCGCGGCGGAGAGCAGCAACATCTTCTGCATCCCGGGGGCCTTGTCGCCCCACGAGTGCGCCAGCACCCAGACCAGCCCCGTGCCCACGAGCCCCGACGCGGGCGACAGGGCCGTTCCCGCGCCGAAGAGAAACGGCCGCTCCGCGGGCGTCGAATGGCGCATGTAGAACGGCACCGAACCCACGGTGAGGAGCGCGATGCCGGAGCCGGCGACGAAGGCCCAGGCGAGGACCGAAACCTCCGTCGGCCACAGCGCCGTCCCCGCGATGCCCGCCCCGAGCGCAAGGGCCCCGGCCGCCAGGTACCCCTTGAGCGGCCGGCGATCCATGGTGAACGACAGCGGAACGGCCACGAGCGCCATGCCGAGCGTGGACATGGAGAGCGACTGCCCGATGAACCCCTCCTTGAACCCGAGATCCTTCAGGTAGAGGTTGCGCAGGACCCAGATCGTTCCCTGCCCGATCCCCGCGAGGAACTCTCCCGCGAGGAAGAGTTTCACCGCGAGCGGGAATCGCCAGGCGTGATGGAAATAGTCCCGGATCATGAAGCGGAACAGTGTACCGGAAGCGCCCGGAGAGTCTTACTCGCCGATGACTTTCACGAGGACCCGCTTGCGCCGCCGCCCGTCGAACTCGCCGTAGAAGATCTGCTCCCACGGACCGAAGTCGAGCTTCCCGGCCGTGATCGCGACGACCGTCTCGCGGCCGAAGAGCTGCCGCTTCAGGTGGGCGTCCGCGTTGTCCTCGCCCGTGTCGTTGTGGCGCCACCGCGTCGTCGGCTCGT
>DASRJF010000385.1:0-3988 GCA_035649615.1 Planctomycetota bacterium
CGTCGACGATCTCCTGCCGCGCGCCGTAGTTCAGCGCCAGCGACAGCGTCATGCCGCTGTTGGCGGCGCTCATCGTGCGCGTCTTCTCGTATTCCCGCGTCACGTCGTCGGGGAGCGCCTCGAGGCGGCCCACGGCCGTGAGCCGGATGTTGTTGTCCATGATCTCGCCCCGCTCCTGGATGAGGTACTTCTTCAGGAGCGACATGAGGAAATCGACCTCGCGCTTGGGCCGCTTCCAGTTGTCGGCGCTGAACGCGTAGAGCGTGAGGCGGCCCACGCCGATCCGGGCGCATTCGCGGGTGATCTCGCGGACCGATTCGGCGCCCGACTCGTGGCCGAAGACGCGGCGGAGCCCCTGCGCGCGGGCCCAGCGGCCGTTGCCGTCCATGATGATGGCGATGTGGCGCGGAATATGGGCGCCCTGGAGCGCCGGGGGAACCTCGGTTTTCAGCTTCGCCTGCGTCGACATTCCCCTCAGATTACGTCAAAGGGCGGCGCCCGACCACAGGATTCACCGGACCAGCGTCCAGCCGGAACCCGCGGGATCGGCGGGAAAGGTGTCGATTTCGGCGCCCCCGAGGTCCTTGCTCCACTTGTCGCCGGTTTCATCCACGAGGAAGGTCAGGAATCCCGACTCGCCATACTCCTCGGGGAACAGGACGATCCCGAAGCGCTCCGGGTGGCGCCCCGTCCCGTTGTCGTACCGCTCCTTCTTCCCTCCGGATTCGAAGTGCCTGACCGCGGCGATCAGGTAGGCGCCGACAAAAGGCTCCGGCTCGGTGAGCTCCTTGAATTCCGGATAGTCCTTTCGACCCGGGGTCGCATCCGCCCGGGCGAGCCGGCCCGCCGGACCCGCCAGCGTCCTCGCGCCGACCTTCGCGAAAAGCCCGGCGACGTCGGCCACCCAGTAGTTGGGTATGGAATCGCCATCCGGATCGTTCGTGCGGAAATAGTCCTGCGCCCGGAGAAATTCGGCAAGGTTATCCCGGGCGAGCTTCTCATTCATGGACGTGCGGCCCGGGCTCTCTCCATAGGCGACGGCGCGCAACGACCTCAATTCGGTCCGCCACGGATATCCCAAGCCGTTGAGGCGATCACGGATCGCCTTGAGCCCGGATATCATGACCGCCGGTTTGTCCTTGCCCAGGTGAGCCTCCACGATCGCCAGCGCCGCCGGTCCATGCGACAGGATCTCCTTCATGGCGGCTTCCCGCACCGCGATGTCTTCATCTCCCAGTTTCCCAAGGGGCAACTCGCGCGCGATTTCCGGCGGGAGAACGTCCACGGAACGCTCGATCAATTGCCGCCGCTCGTCGCGTTCCAAGTTCTCTTCGAGAATCGTGTGTTCGCCGGCGCATCGGAGCACGACCGCGCCCTTGCGAAAAGTGAACAGGACCGGTTCGCCCCAGGGGTCCTTCAGCTTGGACTCGTCCGACACGAACCCGCCTTCGGGCCAGACTTCGATCCCGGCCGGCTTCTTGATGAGATCCGCTGAAATCGCGGGTTGCCTCCAATAGGCAACGTCGAAGGCTTCGATCGCCGCTTTCAAGAGCCTGAGCCGGACCTGGGCGGCGAACAGTTTCTCAAGGCGTTCCGTGGGAGCGGATACGCGGAGCGCCGCCGGCTTGGCGACCTGCCGACTCCCCACCGTCGCGGCGCCCGCCGAGACCTTGTAAGCCAGGTCGGCCGGCTTGCGACCGCCGATCCAGAATCCGCCATCGAGCTGGTCGAGACGGTCGGGCAATTTCCCCGAGTGCCGGCCATAGAGTTCCACGGATTTCGCGACCATTCCCTCCTGCGCCCGTCTCAACTCCAGCTTGGACTGGATCGCGAATTCGTCGCCATCGATCTCCGCGTCGAACTCCATGGCGCGGACCGTTTCCTTCATGGTCATGGGGCCCAGTTTCGCTTCCCGCTTGAGGACCGTCAGCCGCTCGGAGTCGATCCACGCGCGAATCGACAGCGACCTTCCCGGCCCCATGGGCAACTCGTAGGCCACGATCCGGGCCGCCACCGTTCCGATCTTTTCCTCGCCTTCCAAAGTCGCCTTTTCGAAGGTCGACAGGCCCCCGGCATGAATCCTCGGTTCGATGAAATCCAAGGCGATGAAGGCCGCGAGCGCCGAGCGGTTTCGCAGCCAGGTCATGATGTCGGCGGGTTTGAGCGTCGCCGGATCCAGCTGCATCCGGCCGGAGCTGAGGATGCCCGACCCGTCGCTCTTGATCCGGAACAGGTGCGCGTCCTGGAGCATGACGGCGCGGAACTCCCCCGCGCCGCGGAGGAGAAGATCCACGGACATGCTTCGCGGCCCCTGGGGATGTCCGACCAGTTCGGCCGAGGACGAGATCCGGATCGATTTCGCCGTCTTCGCCCGCTCCACGACTTTTTGGAGAAGCTCCGCCCCTTCCTTCGCGGGGTCGGCCTGGGGCGGGAGGGTGAGTGAAACCAGGAGCGCAAGAATGGGCGCCATGCGAAGCCCATCATAAGGCAACGAGGAGCCGGGTCCGAGGATTCAGTCCATCTTCCGCCAGCCGTCGGCCGGGGGGCTGGCGGGAAAGAGGTCGATGTCTTCTCCGCCCGTGTCTTTTTGCCAGATCGTGTTGTCCTCGTTGACAATGAACGTCATCCGGCCGGTCACGCCGTATTCGGCCGGATAGGCAACGAATCCGAACATGTCTGCGTTCCTTCCGTCTCCGGCGTGGTACGTCACGACTTTGCCGCCGAGCTCACCCTGCTTCAGCGCCGCGAAGAAGTAACCCGACTTGGGCTCCGGTTCCGTGATCTCCAGCACCGGATACGTCCACCGGCCCTCGGTGGTGTCGGCCTTGGCCAGCGAGGGTTCGATGAGCTTGTTGATCGCATGGCCCTCGCCCACTTTTCCCGCGGTCGCTTCCGTGTCGGCTCCGATCGCGGGTTTCAGCGCGTACAGGCCCGCCACGTCCCGGACGTAGAAGTCGACCGTCCGGTTTCCGTCGCGGTCGTTCGACCGGAAGTCCGCCTCGGCCGTCGTCAGCGTCTTGAGCGAAGAGGAGGCCTGCCGCTCGTTGTCGGGAATCGCGGCGGAATCCCCGCGGGTGCCGACCAGCGTGTGCCGCTTCCCTTGGAATTCCGCCACCCAAGAGGGCTTCACGGCCCGGAAACGGTCGCGAATCAAGGCCAGCCGCGACATGACTTCGGGATCCTTTTCGGCCGCCAGGACCTGTTCGACCAACTGAAGCGCTCCCACCCCTTTGGCGATGATGGCCTGGGTTGCCGCCTCGCGATCCGACAGGGTCTCGGAGCCGAGCCGCTTCACCTGCGCCCGGACGTCGGACGCTTCCTTGTCGCCGAGCGCGGGGAACGCGGCGGCGTCGAGCGCCTTGCGCTGCTCGGGCGTCAGTTCCGACTGCCTGAGCATCCGGCCTTGGGGCTTCGCGAGCGACACGGACAGCGGATCTCCGGCGCGGATGATGAACGCGTCGCCCCAGGGATCGACCGGCAGGCTTCCCCCGCCGATCCATCCCCCCTCGGGCCAGAGTCGCGCGGAATCGGGCTTCTCTATGAGGTCCTGCGCCTCTTTGACGCCCGCACCCGTGGCTCTCCTGAATCCCGCCGCCGCCGCCTTGAGGAGCTGGATTCGAACGCGCGCCTCGAGGTGCTTCTTCAAACGGTCGTCCGGCGCCCCGATCGGCGAGCTGCCCGGAATCGCCTCGCGGACCGCGCCGAGGTTGAAGTGCGTCGCGTCGAAGGAGTACGCGATGTCCTTCGGAAGCGCGCCGCCGATCCAGAATCCGCACTCGGGCCAGAACGTCGTGAGGGGCAGGTCCGCCGGCCGACGGTTCAAATCGTCCAAGGTCTTCGGAAGACGCCCCGTGTATCGCGCGTGAAGCGCGATCGAAGCCGCCAGCTGCGAGGCGCGCCCATCGAGAAGCATCGCTTCGGTCTGGAACTCGAAGTGATCCTTGGGAAACGAGGCGGCCAGGTCGAATCGGGGCGTCGTCTCGTCCAT
>DASRJF010000386.1:0-13417 GCA_035649615.1 Planctomycetota bacterium
CTGGACCTTGCAGTCGGCGTCCGGGGGAACCTCGTACAGTTTCTCGCGCGACGCCCGCTTCAGGCCGTCGAGCATGGCCCGGACCGCGTCCAGCAGCTCGGCGGCCGCGGGATGCTCGGAAGCCGTCTCCCGCAGGACCTCCGCCGGCGCCTTCGAGGGATCGATCTCGAGGGCGATTTCAGTCATCCCCCTGCGGGTCGATGCAAGCAGGGCCTCCCCTTCCGCGAGCAGAGTCTCCGTCGGGGTTCCGACCATTTCTTCGGCTGCGAGCTTTCGCCGGAACCGCTCCTCGCCCAGCGCGACCTCCCCCTTCGATTGGGGGAGCAGCTCGGACTTCATCCACGCGACGGCCTTGTCCAGGGCGGCCACCGCTTCCTGGCACCGCGCGGTGAACCGCTTGCGGAGCGCCTCGTCCTTCGCGTCCGCGAACGCGACGGGCAACGCGTCCGAGATGAAGGCCCTGGCCCCGGCGCCGTCCTCGATCGCCATCTCGGTCAGGAGGGCGGGCGGGTTCTTCAGGTTCGCCCGCGCGGCGTCGAGCACCGCGCCCACCTGCGACAGCCGCCCCACGGCCAGGGCCATGCGACGCTCCGGCGGCGCGAACTGGAGCGAGGCGAGCCCGTACAGGCCCCACGAGATGAGTTCGACATAGAAGCCGGGATTGCGCTCCCACGAGCGCACGTCCACCAGGTCGACGAGCGCGGCCTGGATCGATGATTCCAGCAGTTCATGATCGACGGCCGCGTCGCCGGACAGGAGGGTGCGGTCGATCTCCCGGACCCGGTCCAGCCAGCGCCGCTGGGACGAAGCGGCCGACGCGATCCCTGCCGCGGAGACGTCCTGCAGGCGGTCGTCGTAGTCGTGGATCCCGTCGAAGGTCGCCCGCCCGGGGTGGGCCGCGTAATGCCAGGCGAGGTAGGCGTCGACCAGCGTGGCGAACTTCGCGTTCTCGGCCCGCCCGCGCTGATCCTCGGGCATCCCCCAGGCATCGGAATCGGGTTCGAACGTCCCGCACCCGGCCAGGGGGAGCATGAGCAGCACGAGAGCGGTGGTGCGCAACATTGAGCGGGAAAGATACCAGAAGAAGGCTTCAAACCTTCAAGGCTTCAAGGCTTGCTTGTTCACCGCTTTGAAGCCTTGGAGCCTCGGAGCCTTGGAGCCTTTTGGAGCCTCGGAGCCTCGGAGCCTTGAAGCCTCGGTGTCATTTCTTCGGCACGACCTGGTTTGCCATCGCGGTCACCCCCGCGAGGCCGCCCAGGTTCATCGTCTCGACCGCGGAGCTCGGCACGATGACGAGGGCGCCCTTCTCCTTGAGCCCCTCGTACAGCATGTTCATGGCGCGCAGGTGGAGCGCCACCGGGTTGTCCGCGTACTGCTTCGCGGCCTCCTTGAACTTCTCCGCGATTTGCACTTCGGAGTCGCCCAGGATGACGCGCGCCTGCAGCTCGCGGCCCGCCTGGGCCTGCATCGACATCGCGTCCTGGAGCCCCTCGGGGATGATGATGTCCCGGATCTCGACGCTCATCACCTTGATGCCCCACGCGACGGCGCGCCGCTCGATGATCCCCTGCAGCTCGTGGTCGAGCTGCTCCCGGCTCGACAGCACGACCTCGTGCGGGGTCTTCCCGATGACTTCGCGGAGAGCGGTCTGGGCCGCCCATTGGACCGCCTTGCGGTAGTCCTCGACCTCGAGGGCCGCGCGAGTCGGCTCCTTGACCTGCCAGAAGAGCACCGCGTCCACGTTGATGGGGACGCCGTCGCGCGTCAGCGTCTGCTCGGCGCTGAAGGGCGTCGTCACGACGCGCTGGTCGATGTAGTAGACCACGGTGTCGACGACGGGGATGATCGAGAAGATGCCGGGGCCCTTCAGCTTCTGGAATCGCCCTCCGCGCAGGACCACGGCCCGTTCCCACTCGGCGGCGACCTCGAGCGACGCGAGCAGGTAGAAGCCGATCAAGCCCAGGACGACGGGCGGGATGGCGTTCTGGGTGGCCAGGTACGACCCCACGGCGGCCAGGACGCAGATTCCGAAGGCCAGGGCGGCGATGCTTTTTCTCATGGCGTGTCCCTCGCGCAAGCCCAACCTGTAGACGGCCTCTTCCCGCTGACGTTACCGCAAATCAGGGCGGGGACTCCCATAAATACGCCCTTTTCCAAGGCGAATTCGGGATACAAACGGGCTCCCGATGCGTTCAAAATTGCAGGGGGACAATCGGAGCGGCGTCGTATAGACGGGTGCCGTGATGTTGAACGGACGCAGAGTCTCGCTGGTGCTGGGAGGCGGCGGCCTCAAGGGCCTCGCTCACATCGGGGTCCTCAAGGTCCTCGCGTCCCGCGGTATCGTTCCCGACGAATACGTCGGGGCCAGCGTCGGTTCCATCGTCGCCGCGCTCGCCGCGGGGGGACTCCTCCCGGAACAGATCGAGAGGATCGCCCTCGACATCCGCCGCTCCGACATCCTCGACTACGACTGGAAGGGCCTGATCCTCCGGCGGGGCCGCGTGCGCAGCCTCTACCGGGGGATCGCCCTCCGCACCTGGCTCCGCCGCGTCCTGCCCGTCGACCGTTTCGACCGGCTCGTCCGGCCGGCGTACTTCACCTCGGTCGACGTCAACACCGGCGAGGAAGTCATCTGGGGACGGCCCGCGGCCCGCGACTTCCCCCTCCACGAGTGCGTGGCCGCGTCGTGCGCCATCCCGGGCATCTACCCGCCGATGGAGATCGGGGGCCGCCATTACATCGACGGCAGCCTCGTCGACACGCTCCCCGTCCGGGCGGCGACCGTGGGACGGTCGGACCTGATCCTGGCGGTCTACCTCGACGAAGTGGAGGACTCCCCCGCGCGGTCGATCCAGCGGCTGGGCATCGGGGCGATCCTGGAGCAGGCCCAGTCGATCGTCTCGCAGACCCTGCTCCGCCTCCGGCTTGGCCGCTTCAACGGCGCGCCGGTGGCGATCATCCGCCCGCGCGTCCGGAGCCACGGGATGTTCCAGTTCGACCGCACGGAAGCGGTGATCCGGGCCGGCGAGGAGGCCGCGCTCCGGGCGATGGAGACCGAACCCGCGCTGAGGGAGGCGACACCGATCACGCGCACCACCACGCGCATCAGGCCGGCGCCGGCCGAGCGCGACATGAAAAAAGCCGGGGACGGGCTCCCGCCCATCCCCGGCTCGGAAGATCTGGTTCCGGAAGGGGGCGCGCCTACTTCTTGATCAGTTCCTCGACCGTCTCGAGCGTGACGACCTTGTGGTCGATCCAGCCGGGCGGATCCTTGAGCACGGCCCCGGTGACGCCGACGTACTTGCCGTACATCCGGTTCATCAGGAGGCGCTTGTCCTCATCCCCGTCGGGCACCTTGATGAAGGCGACGATCTTGCCGGACATCATCAGCTTGAAGGCGCCGGGGCGATAGAACAGCGGCCCGACGGTGTCGACGTACCCGCAGGCCTCGTACTTCGACTGGTCCTTCGCGTACTTTTCCTCGTTGGCGTTCTTCCGCAGCGCGAGGAGCTCCTCGATGGCCTTGAGGTTCCCCTTCAAGGCGATCAACATGTTGTTGAAACCCCGGGAGCTCTCCAGCTTGGTCTCCGCCTGCCGCTTGACGCCATCCGTCTTCGCCAGGCCGACGGCCGACTCGTAGGCGGCCACCACGCCCGAGTAATCGAGATCATTGAGCTTCCCCGCCTCGATGATCCTGCTCTGCTCGTCGATGAGGGCCTGGGCTTCATTCATCTTGGCCTGCGCGGCCGCGTCGGACAGCCCCGCCTTCTCCTCGATGATGGGGGCCGCCGTCTTCTCGGCCAGCGGGATGCCCTCGGCCGCCCCGAGGAACCGGACGAATTTCTTCGAGACGTAGTACTTCACGCCCGAGGGCGCGGAGACCTGGTACCAGCCCAGGTGCTCCTTCACGATGGAGACTCGCTCGCCCTCCTTCAGGGCGCCGATCTTTTCCGCCCCGGCGCGGCTGTCGGTCCGCAGGGGCGCGTCGTTCACCAGCACCGTCCCGGAGGCGTCCGCCTCCTTCTTGATGTGCTTCCCGTAGATCCACGCCGTCGCCCCGCGCGGCGCCTTCACCACGAGGAACTCGCCCGAGGCCCCGAGCGCGATCACCTTGTCGCCCTGCCGCAGGACCGCGACCACGCCGGTGGCGGCGTCGGTCCGGGGCGCGAGCCGGACGTTGAGGTTCTCGCAGGTGACCTCACCCTCGAACGGGAATTCGGCCGCGTCGGCGGACGAGCGCGACTCGCCCGACTTCGGAGTCTCCTGGGCGGACACGGCCAAACCGAGACCCAGGGACAGGACCAAGGACCAGGACCACGAACGGCGTGCGAACGTCGACATGCATTCCCCCTCTTCCGGAGAGACCTGACTATCCATTCCGCCTCGCGGGCTCTCCAACCCGCGCGCGGTCTACACTCGACGGACTACTCCGCGGGCTTCTTATCCGCTTCCGTCCACTCCGCGCCCGCCACGAGCGTCTCTGCGCGCTTGACGCGGGCCTTGGCCACTTCCTCCGCCTCGCGCCGCCGGACTTCCATCATGAACTCGTCGTCCTTGATCTCGGGCGCGACCTGCACGGAGTCCTCGACGACGACGACGAACGACCAGTCCTTCCGGTCGCCCCCGACGGCGTCGCCGTGGATGGCCTGAGCCTCGGTTCCGCCCGCGGGTTCGGGAGCCGTGGGATCGGCGGCCGGCTTCAGGAGCTTCGTCTTCACCTGCTGGGCGAGGGAGACCGGCGCGAGGCCGGAGTCCCCGTCCGGCGACGTCTGCGTGAGGTACGCGGAATGCTGGATCTTGACGTCGGGCCGCTTCTTGAGCCGCGCGATTTCGGCGGCGCCGTTCGCGCGGATCCGGGTCACGATTTCATCGGCGAGCCGCTTCGCCCGCTCCGCCGCCCCGGCCTTGTGGATTTCCTGGCGGATCTTCTCCCGGATCGGGCCCGTCAGGTCGGTCGGGTAGCCCTCGATCTTCTGGGCGATCCGGAGCAGGGCGTACCCCTTGTCCGAGTGGTAGACCTGGTTGCTGACCTCCCCCACCGGGCCCTTGAAGGCCCAGTCCATGGGATCGCTCGTGCCGGCCGGCTTCCCCAGTTCGGCTTCGAACGGTTCGCGCTCGTGCTCGCTGAACGGCTGCGTCACGCCGATCCGGACCTCGACGTCCCGCGCCTTGTACTGCTCTTTCAGCTCGCCGAGGATGGGGCCGGTCCGCGCGAGGGCGCGCTCCTTGACGGACTTGGGATCCTTCGGCTCCTTCGCCTTCTCCTCGTCCAGCAGCTTGTACCAGGCGTCCGCGAAGTCCGGCGCGCCCTTCTCGTTCGAGCTGACGTTCTTGATCGTGTTCCAAGCCTCGTTCTTCGCCAGGCGGTCCTTGATCTTCTTGATGATCTCTTCCCGGACCTCGTCGATCGTCTTGTACTCCAGCTTCTTCCCGTGATCGTGGCCGTCGTCCTCGCGATGGCCCGGCTCCAGGGCCGAGTCCTTCTTGGGGAATTCCTTCTGGTGCTCGTCGTAGTACTTCTGGATCTCCTCCGGCGTCGGATCCTTGACCTTCTTCAGGAAGTCCTCGAAGGAGGCCTCCAGGTACTCGAGCTGGACCTTGGCCGGCATCTTGTAGTTCTCGCGCTCCGCCTCGAACCGCGCGCGGACCTGGTCGTCGGTGACTTCGACGATGTCGCCGGGCACCTTGGTCCCGTCGATCCCCGCGACGAGGACTTTGACGGACCGCGACTTGGAGAGCTGCTCGTTGTACAGGTCCTCGTAGCGCAGGGTGCAGCCGCCGACGTCCAGCGAGAGCGCTTTCTCGATCATGATCGAATCCCGGACGGCGGCGAGGAACGCCTCGGGCGTCGCCTTGAAGTACATATCCGCGAACTTCCGGTGCTCCTCGCCGTCGGACAACGAGATCTCGGCCCGGTGGAGGAACCCCTCGACGATGGCGTTGACTTCCTCCTCCGACGCGCGCACCTGCTTGGACCGGGCGTCCAGGCCCAGGATGACGAGTTCGCGCGCGGCCGCCACCATGTCTTCCTGGCTGAGCTTGAAGAGTTCGTGGAAAGCGAGAAGCCCAGGCCCCTCCCGGAACTTGAAGAGGAGGGGCTGGAACTGCACGGAGTTGTAGTCCGTGCCTTCATCGATCTTGCGCACGGCCTTGAGCCGGTACCAGGCGCCCGCCTTGGCCCAGGCCTGATCCCACTCGCGCGCGGTGACGGTGACGGTCCGGTAGATCGTCGCGAACGGCTTCTCGGGATCGCGGCCCGACGGATTGACGCTCCCCGACACGACGAGCGAGATGGCCATGACGGCCACGATCGAGCCCAGGACCCACTTGTAGTACCGGTTGACGTTCTTCGCGAAACTCATCGCTATTTCACTTCCTCGGGCCGCGGAAGATCCTCGAGCGCGCGGAGTCCGAAGGCCTCCAGGAACTCCTTCGTCGTCCCGTACTGCACGGGCGCGCCCGGCGCGTCCTCGCGGCCGGCGATGCGGACGAGCCGACGCTCCATCAGGGCGCGAAGAATTTCCCCGGATTGGACGCCGCGGATGGCCTCGATGTCGGCGCGCTTGACCGGCTGCCGGTAGGCGACGATGGCGAGCACTTCGAGGGCCGCGCCGGAGAGCTTCTTCTCCGCCTTGGAGCGCCTGAGCCGGGCGACTATATCGGCGTGGGCGGGGCGGGTCAACACCTGGACCCCGTCGGCGATCTCCTCGACGGCGAACGCCCGGCCCTGGGCGTCGTACTCGGCCTTGAGCGCGGCGACCGCGTCCTTGATCTCGGCGGGTTTCGCCCCCGGGATCAGGTCGTGCAGGCGGTGCATGGAAACGGGATCGTCGCTGGCGAAGAGCACGGCCTCGACGGCTTGCTTGACGTCCACGATGTTCCCCCTCTGCTTCCCGTGGAATCCGACACCCATACTTTACAATCTATAAAGTACAAAATCAAGCGGGAATTGAAAGAGTCCAGGGCCCTCCTCCACTCCACGAGCTTCTCTCGCCGCGCGGTCGGAGTGTTACCCATGTCTCCGGTCTGACAAGGCTCGGGCCCCGGACTGTGGACCCTTCCCTTAGCCCAAGCTGTCCGCCACTTCTCGAGCATGGTAGGTCACGATGAGATCCGCCCCGGCCCGCCGGATCCCCGTGAGCACCTCGAGCATCGCCTTGCGCGCGTCGATCCACCCCCGTTCCCCCGCCGCGTGCAGCATCGAGTACTCGCCGCTGACGTTGTACGCGGCCAGCGGGACCGCGAACCGCTCGCGCGCCCGCCGCACGATGTCGAGATACGCGAGCGCCGGCTTGACCATGATCGCGTCCGCCCCTTCCTCGAGATCCTGCGCGATCTCCCGCATCGCCTCGTCCCCGTTCGCGGGGTCCATCTGGTACGTGGACCGGTCGCCGAATCGAGGCGGGGATTCCGCGGCCTCCCGGAAGGGCCCGTAGAACGCGGACGCGTACTTCGCCGCGTACGAGAGGATCGGGGCCTGGGGCAGCGCCGCGCGGATCGCCCCCACCGCCCCGTCCATCATGCCGCTGGGCGCCACGATGTCCGCGCCCGCCCCCACGTGGGCGGCCGCGGTTTTCGAGAGCAGGGGCAGCGTCGCGTCGTTCTCGATCCGCCACTCGTTCCGGCTCCGCTTCACGAGGCCGCAGTGGCCGTGGCTCGTGTACTCGCACAGGCATACGTCGGTCAGGACGACGAGCCCCGGGGCGGCGTCCTTCACCGCCTTCACCGCCTGCGGAATGATCCCGTCCCGCGCCCACGCCCCGCTTCCGCGCGCGTCCTTCGAGCCGGGGATGCCGAAGAGCAGGACGGCCGGAAGCCCCCGCGAGGCGATGTCGCGCGCTTCGACGGCGAGCCGCCGCACCGAGAGCTGGAACTGGCCCGGCATCGAGGAGATCGGGCGCCGCTCCTCGCGCCCCTCCCGCACGAACAGGGGGACGATGAGATCCTCCCGGGAGAGGCGCGTTTCGCGGACGAGGCCGCGCAGCCCGGCCGTGGCCCGGGTGCGCCGGGGGCGCCGCCTCAGGAACGCTTTCGCTTTCGATGCCATGACACGATCGCCGATATGAGGTCCGGAATTGTATACCGCGACGGCTGGGCGACGACTCGGAATCCGGCCGCGCGCGCCGCCCGCGCCGTGACGGGCCCGATGCAGGCGCACGCCGCGCCGCGCCCCGGTCCCGCCGATTCGGCGTGGCTCCGGACGGTCTCCGCGCTCGCGAAGGTCACGAGGTCCGACGCGAGCCGTCCCGCGCCGCGGGTCCGCACGATCCGGTAGACGACCGGCTCGACGACGACCGCTCCGCGCTTCCGCGCCTCGCGCGCCAGGTCCGGACTGTGTGGCTGGGACGCCGGATGCAGGATCCGGCCGCGCAACTTCCGCCCGAGTTCCGCCGCGGTGAAGCGCCGGGCGATCCACGCCGGACGCACGCCGCGCTTCCGAAGCGCCTCGGCGGTCGCGGGGCCCACGGCGCCGGCCGGCGGCAGGGTCCGCTTCCGCGCCCGCTCCAGGAATCTCTCGACCGCGGTGGCGCTCGTAAACACGACCCCGTCGTACCGATCCAGCCGCCGGATCTCCCGATCGACCGCCGCCCAGGATCTTGGGGGCCGGATCTCGATGGCCGGTTGGATGCGGACGCGCGCGCCGAGCTTTCGCAGCGGTCCGGCCAGCTTCGAAGCGCGGTCCCGGGGTCGGGTCACGAGAATCCGGAGACCGGCGAGGGATTTCATGGGGAGGCGACTATAGGTCATAATCGACCCCGATGAAATCCGATCTCGCATGCGGGATCCTGGCGGGAGGCGCGGGAACGCGACTCGGCGGACGCGAGAAGGCCTTGATCGAAGTCGCGGGGAAGCCCGTGCTGGCGCGCCTGCTGGACCGCCTGCGTCCGCGCTTCCCGGAAATCGTGCTCTCGACGAACCGGCCCGAGCTCTTCGACTGGACCGGCCTGCCGTGCGCGCCGGACCGCCTCACCGTGCGGAGTCCGCTGGCCGGACTGCACGGGATCCTCTCGGCCCTCCGCGCGCCGAAGGTCTTCGTCCTGGGATGCGACATGCCCGGGGCCAGCCTCGGCCTGGCCGAACGGCTCGCGCGCGAAGACGCCGACGCCGCGCTGCCCGTGTCCCCTTCCGGCGACGAGCCGCTCCACGCGGTCTACTCCACGAGCTGCCTTCCCGCGATCGAAGGCGCCGCCGCGACAGGCCGATGGAAGATGACCGACTTCCTCTCGGACGTCCGGGCGGTCCGCGTCCCCGTGAATCCCGCGGAGTGGACCGAGGGTCCTCTGTCCCCGTTTTTCAACCTCAACACGCCCGCCGACCTGGCCCTCCTCGAGCGGATATATCATCCTGATAGCAAGTGAACTCCCGGGGATCGGCGGCTCTCCTTCGCGCGCGCGGGACCTGGTCCGGGCAATCCTGTCCGCCCGGCTTGAAGCTTGAAGCTCGAAGCTTGAAGCTCCCCATCGTGCCTGTTAGATTCGGCCAACCGGAGATTTCCCAAGTGGCTCAAGCGCCCACGCTCCAGGAGCTGTACGGCCCCATCCAAGGGGAGATCGACCGGGTCGAGTCGATCCTCACGACCGAGCTGCAGTCCGACAACCCCTTCCTGGCGTCGCTGGTCGCGCACTCCAACAAATTCGGCGGCAAACGGATGCGCTCCGCGATGCTCCTGTACTCCGCGCGGCTGTGCGGAGGGGCGACCGAGGTGCACTCGTCCCTCTCGGCGGTCGTCGAGCTGCTCCACAGCGCGACGCTCGTGCACGACGACGTCCTCGACGAGGCGCTCCTCCGGCGGCGCGTCGACACGCTCAATTCCCGGTGGGGAAACGAGACGAGCATCCTCTTCGGCGACTACCTCTTCGCCAAGGCGTTCATCCTCTGCTCGCGCCTGAACAATCACGAGGCGAACCGGATCCTCGGCCGCACCGCGCAGGACATGTGCGAGGGGGAGCTCTCGCAGATCGGCACGAAGTACGACGTGACGATCGACGAGGCGCGCTACCTGAAGATCATCGAGCTGAAGACGGCGCGGCTCTTCTCGACCGCGTGCCGCCTCGGCAGCGTGGGCTGGGAGGCCGATCGCGCGCAAGTCGAGGCGCTCGCCGCCTACGGCCTCAACTTCGGGATCGCCTTCCAGATCGTGGACGACGTGCTCGACCTCGCGGGCGAGGAGGCCGAGGTCGGAAAGTCGCTCGGCACCGACCTCGAAAAGGGCAAGCTCACGCTGCCCGTGATCCGCCTGCTCCGCGCCCTGCCCGACCGCCGCCGTCGCGATATGCAGGAGCTCATCGCCTCTCCCGACGGGATGCCCGGGAAGCGCGACGCCGTCCTCGGGCTCGTGCGCGAGAACGGAATCCTGGACGGGTGCCTCGATCGCGCGAAGGAGTATCTCGCCGCGGCGAGGAGGTCGCTGGATCTGTTCGGCGACGCCCCCGACGCCGCCCCCCTGCGCGAGCTGGCCGGGTTCGCCCTGAACCGCCGGGCCTAGTGTCGCATCCAGGTTGATTCCCGCCGTTCTCACCCGGCCGGTTCGGATGCGACACAAGTTCAAAGTTCGGGGTTCAAGGTTCAACGTGCGTCCGGCGTCCGGAGTCCGAGGCCGTCGTAGGGCCGCCTATCGTGACTTTGAACCCCGGACCTTGAACGAACCTTGAACTTTGAACTCAGCACGTTGAACTTCTGATCGGCCCTTTCGAGCTTCGGGTTCCTCAACCGCCAGAATCAAACTTGATGCTTCACTAGTAAATTGAAAACGTCCCCGACCCGCCGAACCTGCCGAACGTCCTCAGGGTCTGGCCGCGCGCGTCTACTTCGATGATCTCGCCGTTGCGCTTGAAGATCATGGTGTTCCCGTCGTCGAGGCGGATGGCCATCCGCGGCTGGGGCGTCTGGTCGTATTTCCACACGACGGTGTTCCGGTCCATCTCGACGATCTGGGTCCCCCGCTGGTCCGCGATCAGGACCGTCCCCTCGGCGGTGCGCGTGGCCCGGTACTCGTTCGAGCCCGTGAGCGCGTACCGGTGGCGGACGGCGCCCTTGGCATCGAGTTCGACCACCCCACCTTGCGCCACCGATACGAGCGTCGACCCGTCCTCCAGCCGCTCCGCTAACACGGGATTGTTCGCGGTGACGGTCCATTTCCGCGACTTGTCCTTGGGATCGTATTCGCAGACCCGCGAGGCCCCGTACTCGGCGACGAGGATATTGCCGTTGTTCAACCGCTGCGCGTCGCAGGGATACTGAAGGTCGTCCATCGACCAGACCACGGTGCCGCCCGTGGCGCCGCCCGGCCGGACCTCGAAAACCCTGTTTTGGCTGGAGTTGGCGATGAGCACATTCCCATTGGGCAGTTTCCTCGCGGAGGTGCAGCCGACCGCTCCCTCCCCGTAACTCCAGATCCGCTTGCCTTCGCGGTCGATCTCGATGACCCCGCCGGGTTCGCACACGAGGAGGTGGCCGGACTGGAGCCGGGCGAGCGGCACCATCGCGATCGAGTGGATCGCCGCCTTGTCGATCGTCGCGACGCCGGCGTAGTGCGTGAAGAGCTGCACCCGGGTCAGCTCCACTTTCCGGACCAGGCCGACCAGTCCGTCTCCGTTCTTCATCAGCACGCGGGCGAAGAGACCGGACGTGGGTTCTCGAGCCGCCATGGAGCGGAACTGGATTTCCCGGACCCGGGTCCGCGGATAGTCGACTCCGTCGACGCGGGCGTGCTCGCCATCCAGGGTCTCAATCCGACCGGAGACAGCGACGGGTTCACCCCCCTTTGCTCCCTCGGGAGCCAGGAGCAGCAGGTCCTGGTCTTCCTTCACGTCCTTCGCGGCCACCCGGGTCCCGCCGAGCGCCATCCCGCGGACTTCGTCCCTCCGGATCGAATAAGTTCCGTGCGAACACTTGAGCGAGACGCGATCGGCGCCGATGGAGACGACCGATCCGGTCATGGCCCCGCCCAATCGTGGCCAGAGACGGTCCACCGACTTCTCGAGCCGGACTTGCGGCTTGTCTTCGAACGCGATCCGGCGGATGTCGTGGAGCGCGATCGTTCGCGTCCCGGTGGAGCTCTTCAGGACGAGACCGCCGTCGGGCTCGAGGCCGACGATCTCCCCCTGCAGTTCCTCGCCGGTCGCGGTCAACAATCGGTCCGGACCGGCGTCCTGGAATAAACCCAGGGCCATCAAAGCGACGGCCAGCTGCATCATGTCGTCACCACTATACGCCCGGTCTCCTTGGGGCTGAAGGCTGATGGCTTCCGACGCTGATGGCCGATAGCTGATCGCGGAGTGCTTCGATATGATGTCCGCGATGCCGGCCCCCCCTCGGAAGACATCCACCCTGCGGCATGAGTTCCACGTGATCGCGACCGTGCTGGGCACCGCCGTCGTCTTCGGCTTCCTCGTCTCGTTCCTGCCGGGGATCGGCCGGCCCGTGCCCGAGGAGTCCGCGGGCGCGACGACCTACCTGAAGGCGCAGGCGGCGGAGAAGTCGGACCCGGCGAAGGCCCTCGAGTTGTTTGCCTCCATCGGACCCGAGGCGGGCGAATGGCACGATCGCGCCCGGAGGCAGGTCGCGAGGCTCAAGGCCGAGGCCGCGCGCCGTCCCCGGCAGGCGTCCCCGGAGGAGCAGGCGGACTACGACGCGCTGCTCGAAGCCTGGCGCCGCCATGCGGGCGACCACGAGGAGCTGCTCCGGAGGTGCGAAGCCTTCGTCATGGCGCACCCGCGCGGAGAGAAGCGTCCCGCCGTCGAGGACATGATCGCGCAGGCCCGTCAGAGCCGGGCGGCGAGGCGCGCCCAGGAGGCCGGGGACGTCGAGGCCGCGGTCGCGCGCCTCCTCGAGCGGCGGGATTACGGCGGCGCCCTCCTCGCCATCGAGAAGGCGTCGGAACGGCTCCGGACGGAGCTGGACGTGTGGCCCCGGCTCGCCGCCCGGCGCGACGCGATCATCGTCGAGGCGCGGAAGCACTACCAGCGCCAGCTGGAGGAGTCGAATCGCCTCCTCAAGGAAGGGTTGAAGGACGACGCGCGCCGCCTCTGGTTCTCCACCCTGCGCGCGCTGGGCGAGGGGAAAGTTCCCGAGCTGGCCGAGCTCCACCGCGCCGCCGCGCTCCGCGTCGAGGAGATCCGCCCGTGACCCCCCACGCCGTCCGGCTGCGCGTCCGGTACGACGAGATCGACGGCATGGGCGTCATCCACCATCCCAACTTCCTCATCTACTTCGAGATCGCCCGGACCGAGTTCATGCGCGACGCCGGCGTGCGGTACGCGGATCTCGAGCGGCGCGGGTTCCTGCTCGTCGTGACGGGGGCGACGGCGCGCTACCACGCCAACGTCCGGTATGACGACGAGATCGTCGTCCGGACGTCGATCGCGCAGATGGGCCGCGCCACGATCCGGTTCGCGTACACCGTCGAGGACGCGGG
>DASRJF010000387.1:0-2859 GCA_035649615.1 Planctomycetota bacterium
CAATCGAATTCCGGCGGCTGATCCGACGCGGTATCGTACAGGACGGCAAGTCGATTAGTCCCGGGAGGTTCCATGCGGCGTCATCTGGTCACGGCGGCGATCCTGTTCGCGGCGGCGTCCGCCGCGCAGGCCCAGGATCCCATTGCGCCGCTCTCCCTGTCGGACTTCGATGGCTCCGATCCCCAGCAGGCCAGCAAGCGATTCTCCCCGGACCGGCTGTTGGGGGCCCGCGTGGGATTCGTCATGGCGATCGACGCCGAGGAGGCGGTCCCCTTCATCGGCGCGGGCCTGCGCCTCCCGGTCGCCGAGGTCGCGGCCATCGAGCTTTCCCTGGATGTCTGGAGGGACGAGTACGCGGGCGGCGACGCCCAGGTCACCCACGTCCCGCTGATGATCTCGGCGATGTTCTACTACCCGCTCGAGACTCCTTCGACGGCGCCCTACATTCTCGCGGGCGTGGGACTGCACAACCTGGCGTTCGCGTATTCGGGGGCGCTCGGCGGTGAAACGGACGATACGGACTCGGAATTCGCCTTCCATGCGGGGGCGGGACTCGAAATGACGATCGGCGCCCTCCTCAAGGTTCACATGGACGTGCGCTGGATCATGATCGACCCCGACCCGGCGGCGGCCGGGATCGAGGACGAGGATTTCGACACGGTGCAATTCACGTTCGCGCTGAGCTTGAGGTTCTAGCGGGACCGCCCCTATCGAGCCTGGACTTCAGGCTCCAGGGGTGTCGGGTCGGGTGGAGCCAGGAGAATCTTCATGACTTCCCACATGAGCAGCGTGCCGATGATGACGAGGGACATGATCGGTTCCCCCGGGATCCAGAAGAGCCCGATCTGCTTTTCGTAGGAACACATCGTCGTCACCAGCGCCAAGGGGTATTCGATCGGAGCCGCGACCACCGCCACCATGCTTTCCAGCGTGTGGCTGGATTCGTGGAGATGGCAGTAGGAGAACGCCCGGAACGGCTCCAGCGTCGGCGCCACGCCTTCGATCAACGCGTCCAGATCCCGGCGGACCCGGTACGATGAACCGGCATGGGAAATTGCCGATGCATTGACCGGGACGAGTTCGACGGGAGGGTATTCCGGAATCGACGACGGCGGCGGCTCATACCGGTGCGCCGGCTTCCGGATCATCAGCGAATAGGACTCGCGATCCAGGAGCGTGCAGCCGGATCCGGAGACGACCAGGAGGAAGGACAGGGCCAGGCAGGTCGGACGCGCCATCATGCGACTGCTCCCCTTACAGGATAAGCCCGGCCCGGCGCCGAGACCAGTTCATTGTGTTTTCGCGACCCCGGATCGCGGGAGTCGAGTTTAATGAGCAGCATGGCCCTCTTGCTCTTCCTGTCGCTCCTCGTCCAGGAATCGCCCGCGCCGCTGCCCTCGAAGGGAAAGGGAGGCCCCTCCGGCGCGCTCGAGAACGAGCTGAAGGTCGGGGAGCTGGCCCGGAAGTACCGCCTCGTGGTGCCCGAGGGACTCGATCCCGCGAAGCCCGTGCCGCTCGTCTTCGTGTTCCATGGTCGCGGCGACAGCAAGAACTTCATCTGCCATTACAGCGGCTTCGAGAAGCTGGCACCGAAGAACGGGTTCATCGCCGTTTTCCCGGCGAGCGTGGGCAAGGAGTGGGAGCTCCGCGCCGTCGACGACAACCGGGACCTCCTGTTTTTCGACGCCCTCTTCGAGCACATCACGTCGAAGTACAACGTCGATCTCCGGCGCGTCTATCTCACCGGCTTTTCCATGGGCGGGTACATCATCAACCTCCTGGCGGCGATGCGGTCGGAGAGGGTCGCCGCCATCGCCCCCCATTCGGGGGGACTCGGGGCGCTGTCCGCGAGGGGCATCCGGGCCAAGCGGAAGTACGCGGTGATGATCGTCCACGGGGACGCGGACCGGATCGTCAAGGTCGAGGAGGGGCGCACGTCGCGCGACGCGTACGTCAAGGACGAGCACCCCGTCGAATACGTGGAGGTCAAGGGACTCGCCCATTGGTGGGCGGCCGACGAGGGCATCACCGACCGGATCTGGAAGTTCTTCCTCGACCATCCGCTGAAGTAGATTCCGGCGCAAACCTATAGAACCCCCCTCGCATCGGGTATAGGATGGAGGGTGGTTCTCCCGATGCTCTTGGTGGGGATCCTATGAAGCAACTCCTGTCCTTGGCCGTGGCTCTCCTCATCTCCGCGGTCGCGGCTCCGGCCTTCGCGCAGGGCGGCTATGGAGAAACCCCCGGCGGACCCGGCAACAAGGGACCGAGCAAGGGCCCCGAAACTCCCGGCGGCGGCAGCGGAAGCGGCGGCGACAAGAAGGATGAGCCCAAGTCCGACAAGGCGCAGATCGATTCGATGGACCTCCAGCTGCGCTTCCTGCCGACGGATCTGAAGTCGTGCGAGGCGATCGAAAAGGGCCTGCAGAAGATCGCCCTCGTCAAGAAGGTCGTCGTCACCCCGGGCGAGGCCAAGATGGTCTTCACGGGGAACTGGGACCAGCTGATCACGGTCCAGAACGTCGCCGCGTCGCTGAAACTCAAGGGCGCGCTCATCACGCCGGCCATCTTCACGGTCGACTGCGCGCCGGCCCGGTCGGCTCCGAAGGCCACGGCGGCCGAAGCCCTCATGAAAGTCCAGGGCGTCAACAAGGCGTTCGGCGAGGGCACCCGGGTGACCGTCTTCGGCTCCGTCGCGCTCCTGGATCCGAGGGGATTCGAGGCCAGCCTGAAGGACTACGGCTGGAAGTTCGTGGCGCTCCGCTCGCACCGCCTCCGCACCCTGTCCTACGAAGCGTGGGAGAAGGGCATCCGCCCCGAGAGCATCCGCGAGCGCCTGGTCAAGGTGCCGGGAGTCCT
>DASRJF010000388.1:0-3757 GCA_035649615.1 Planctomycetota bacterium
CGCTGCGCCAAGGTGGTCAAGGGCGGCAAGCGGTTCAGCTTCAACGCGCTCGTGGTCGTCGGCAACCGCAAGGGCCGCGTCGGCTGGGGCTACGGCAAGGCCAACGAAGTCCCGTTCGCGGTCGAGAAGGCGATCCAGGAAGGGAAGAAGAACCTCATCGAGGTCCCCATCGTCCAGACGACGATCCCCCACGAGATCCGCGAGAAGTTCAGCGCGACGCACGTCCTCCTGCGGCCCGCGTGCCGCGGCACGGGCGTCAAGGCGGGCGCCTCCGCCCGCGCGGTCCTGGAGCTCGCGGGCATCCACGACGTCCTTTCGAAAGTCTTCGGCAGCACGAACCCGATCAACGTCGTGAAGGCGACGTACGGGGCGCTGCGCAACCTGAGGACCGTCGCCCAGTTCGAGAAACAGCGCGGCATCCCGGTGGTCGAGCGGAAGCACAAGGCCCCGCTCGGGCCCATCGGCCCCGCGGGCGGCGCCGCTCCGGCGCCGGTGGGAGTCCAGCCATGAACCTGACCGACGCGCGCAAGGCCAAGATCCGGCTCCAGAAGAAATTCCCGGTCGGCCGCGGCGAATCGTCCGGCGTCGGGAAGACCTCGGGCCGCGGCCACAAGGGCCAGTGGGCCCGCTCCGGCACGTCGTTCCGCCCGTACTTCGAGGGCGGGCAGATGTCGATCATCCGCCGCATCCCGAAGCGCGGGTTCAACAACAAGGAATTCAAGACCCGGTTCGAGCTCATCCACCTCTCGGACCTCGCGAAGCACTTCGAGGCGGGACAGACCGTCGACGAGGCCGCGCTGCGGGCCAAGGGCCTCCTGCGCCGCCACTATCTCCTGAAGCTGCTGGGCGACGGCGCCCTCGACCGGAAGCTCACGATCAAGGTCCACGCCGCCTCGGAGTCCGCCCGGGAAAAGGTGGCGAAGGCCGGCGGCACGATCGAGCTGATCGCGACCAAGGAAATCGAAGTGAAGAAGGCCTTGTCCCCCGAAGCTCAAGGAAAAAAAGGAGCGAAAGGGGAAACAAAACCCGCCGCGGCCCCGTCCAAGCCCAAGAGCGACAAGCCGGGTCCCCAGGCCAAATAAGGCGGGCCGATGAAGATCGTCGAGTCGTTCCGGAACATCCTCCGGATCCCCGAGCTCCGCAACCGCATCCTCTTCACGCTCGGCATGCTCATCGTCTTCCGGTTCGGGTCGCACATCACGCTCCCCGGCATCAACCCGGACGCGATCGCGGGATTCCAGAAGGAGATGGAGGGGAGCCTCCAGAGCCTGTTCCACTTCATGCAGATCTTCTCGGGCGCCGCGTTCGGCAACCTCGCGCTCTTCGGGCTGGGGATCATGCCCTACATCACGGCCTCGATCATCATGCAGCTGATGACGAAGGTGAGCCCGGCGCTCGAAGCCATCGCCAAGGAGGGCCCCTCGGGCCAGCGGAAGATCGGCCAGTACACGCGCTACCTCGCCGTGCCCATCTGCATCGTGCAGGCGTGGATGGCGGTGTCCCAGCTCCAGGGCATCAGCTCGACGGCGCCCATCTTCACGAGCACCGGCTTCGGCATGACGCTCCAGATGATCCTGGGCCTGACCGCCGGCGCGCTCTTCGTGATGTGGCTCGGGGAGCAGATCACCGAGTACGGCCTCGGGAACGGCGCGTCGATCCTCATCATGGCGGGGATCATCGCGCGCATGCCGCAGATCTGGTACGACCTGTTCGACCAGTCCCGCAAGGGCGACATCGGCGCCGACAAGATCCTCCTGATGGCCTTCCTCTTCCTCGCGGCCATCGCGGCGACCGTCCTGATCACGCAGGCCCAGCGGCGGATCCCGATCCAGCACGCGAAGCACTTCAAGGGCCGGCGCGTCATGCAGGGCCAGCGGAACTACCTCCCGCTGCGCGTGAACACCGCGGGCGTCATGCCCGTGATCTTCGCGTCGTCGCTCCTCGTCATCCCCTCGATCCTGTCCCTCTGGGGGCCGCTCTCGTTCCTCGGGACCGTCGCGACCCCGGGGTCGTTCACCTACATGCTCTTCTACGTCGCGATGATCTTCGTCTTCTCCTACTTCTGGACCTACCTGTTCTTCCAGCCGCACGAGCTGGCGAACAACCTGAAGGAGTACGGCTCGTTCGTGCCGGGCATCCGGCCGGGCGAGAACACGGCCGCGTACCTGAACGGGATCCTCGCCCGGATCACGCTGGCCGGCGCGGCGTTCCTGTGCGTCATCGCGCTCCTGCCGGACATGGTCGCGCAGGCGGTGGACCTGCGGAAGAACTTCGTCGCGTTCCTCGGCGGCACCGGCATCCTGATCGTCGTCGGCGTCTGCCTCGACATCGCGCAGAAGATCGAATCGCACCTGCTCATGCACCACTACGAGGGCTTCGTGGGAGGCGGCGGGAGCATCCGGGGCCGGCGCGGCTAGCATGCGTCTGGTCTTCGAAGGCCCCCCCGGTTCCGGAAAGGGCACCCAGGCCAAGCGGATCGCCGAGAAGCGCGGCTGGATCCACATCTCCACGGGCGACCTGCTCCGCGACGCCGTCCGCCACCGCACGCCGCTCGGGCTCACCGTCGAGAAGGTCATGAAAGAGGGCCTGCTCGTCTCCGACGCCACCGTCATCGACATCATCGACGACCGGCTCTCGAAGCCCGATTGCGCCCGCGGTTTCATCCTCGACGGCTTCCCGCGCACGATCGGCCAGGCCGAGGCGCTCGACCGGATCCTCGCGTCCCGGCGGCTCCCCCTCGACCGCGTCATCGCGTTCGACGTTCCCGACGATTCGATCGTCGAGCGCATCACCGGCCGGCGGTCGTGCCCGACCTGCCAGACTCCGTACCACGTGCGGTTCGTGCCGCCGAAGAAGGCGGGATTCTGCGACAAGGACGGGGCCGCGCTCACGCACCGGCCCGACGACATGGAAGACCGGGTCCGCACGCGCCTCGCGAAGTACCACGAGGAGACCGAGGCCGTGATCCCGTTCTACGACCGGCGCGGCCTGCTGCGCCGGATCGACGGCTCCGCCGCGCCCGAGGACGTCTTCCGCTCCCTGGAACGGGCGCTCGGTTCATGAAGAACACCGCTCCCATCCTGAAAGAGGCCTGGGAGATCGAGGTGATGCGCGAGGCGGGGCGCATCGCCGCCGAGGCGCTGGCGAAGGCGGTGGAGGCGGTGCGGCCGGGGGCGTCGACGCTCGACGTCGACCGCGTGGCCGAGGCGCACATCCGCTCGCGCGGCGCCGTCCCCACGTTCATCGGCTACCCGCCGCAGGCGGGGAAGTACGCCTTCAGGCACACGATCTGCGCGTCCGTGAACGAGGAGATCGTCCACGGCATCCCCAGCGCCGAGCGCGCGCTGAAGGACGGCGACATCCTCTCGATCGACATCGGGGCGACCTACAAGGGCTACGTCGGCGACACCGCAGTCACGGTTCCGGTGGGGAAGGTCTCGGCGGAGGCGCGCCGGCTGATCGACACGACGCGCGAGGCGCTGGACGCGGCCATTCGGGAGATGCAGCCCGGCGCGAAGCTGTCTCGCCTCGGCGCCGCGGTGGAATCGCTGGCCCGCTCCCGCGGCTACACGGTGGTGCGCAACTACTGCGGCCACGGCGTCGGGCGCGACATGCACGAGCCGCCCCAGGTCCCGAATTACTTCGATCCCGCGTACCGGCTCGGCGATCTGATCCTGAAGCCCGGCCTCGTGCTCGCGATCGAGCCGATGGTGTGCGAGGGGGACGCGGACAACCGCACGCTGCCCGACCGGTGGAC
>DASRJF010000389.1:0-4664 GCA_035649615.1 Planctomycetota bacterium
AGCTGCTCCAACGGCGTGAGTTCGGCGGAAGGAGCCAGCCGGAACCACGCGCGGCCCTCCTGCATGCGGACGTCGGTGATCCACGCGTCCGTCGCGCCCAGCGTGCGCGTGCGGAAGGGCGGATCCGACCACGGCGTGAGACGGTCGCGCGATTCCGTCGGCAGGATCGCCGCCAGCTCGATCGGCCGCCCGCCGCCCGTGTGCCACACGAGGAGCGACTTCCCGCGCGCCTCGAGGACGACCGCTTCCTTGCCGTCCTTGTTCACCGGGACCTTCACCGCCGCGGCGCCCGGCGCGAGCGAGTAGGCTCCTTCGGTCGCGGGATCGTGGACGAGCGCCGACGTCCACCCCAGGCCCTCGCGGCACACGGCGCAGAGCGGCCCCGGCCGCGGGTCGTCCTTCGTGGAGTCGAGATAGCCCGTGCCCATGAGGCACCAGCGGCCGACCTTCGCCTCGCGGTCCCCGTACTTGTCCTCGAGCTTCAGGAGATGGCCCGCCTCGTGCGCCGCGATCCCGAACCAGCGGTGGTCGCCGCGCTCCGGAAGCAGGACGTAGTCGACGTCCTTTCCTCCCAGGCGGATCGTCGACGCGTGCGGCCAGAGCCCCGTCTTCGGCGCGCCGATGTCTCCGGCGACGACGAGGAGGAATCCGTCCGCCCCCTCCAGATCCTCCGCGCGCAGGACCCGGCCCACGACCTTGAGTTCCGCCGCGGAGCCCGGGGCGACCGACGCCAGCTCGGACCTCGCCCCGGCCGTGCTTCGACCCTCGAGGAGCGCGCCTTCGAGCTCGAAGACGCCCGCCGACTGCGCCTTGTAGTACGCCGCGAGCGGTTCGAGGAGCGCCTTGGCGAGATCGTCGCGCGACGCCGGAACATCGGTGAAGGAGACGGGGATCGCCTTGAGACGGAACCGATGCTTGTCGGCGGAGACCTTCGGCGCCACCGCGCGGTAGGACTTTTGGTCATCCTTCGACAGGGGCTTTTTCGCGGCAATCCGCGCGCGTTCCGCCTTCAGCGCCGCCTCGAGCTCGGCGTCTTGATTGAAGAGGAGGGTCAGGAGAAGGCAGGCGAGGGTTGGCTTGAAGCTCACTTCTTCTCGGGCTCTTTGGGCTTGAACGCGTTCAGGAGCGCCTTCAGGCCCTTCTCGTTTTCCCGGACGTACTTGGTGTGCCCGTACTTGCCGGTGAGCTCCTCCAGGAGCTTCGCGACTTCCGGCCTCTGCTCTTCGCCCTTCGGGATCAGGCTGAGGATCCTGGCGTGCAGCTGCTTGGCCGCCGCCTCGTCCTCCGTCGACGGCCCCTTGGGCGCCTGGGGAGTCGAGGACGAGATCGAATCCTGGAGAACCCGCCACTCGCGGACCAACTTCACGACGTCGGGCCGGTCGCCGCCCAGCTTGACGTACTCGTCGTAATGCCTCATCCCGGTCACCATCTGGTCCTCGAGCTTCTGGAGGTAGATGTCTCCCAGGTAAAGCTCCGCCTCCTTCAGCATGGGATCGGCCTTGTTCGTCTCCAGGCGGGTCACCTCGAACAGGTCCTTCGCGGCGTCGATGTACCGCTTCGTCTTCATGTGGATCATGGCGCGGTTGAAGTAGGCGACGGCGTACGCGGGATTGAGCCGGATGGCGGCCGAGTAGTCCTGCTCGGCCTGGCGGATCCAGTCGCGGCGATGGTTGGGCGACTCGGGGTCCGGCGTCCTCTTGAGATAGGCGTTTCCCCGCCGGTACCACGTCTCGGCGGACGCGGGATTGAGCTTCAGCGATTCCGTGTAGAGGTCGGCGGCCTCGGCGTACTTCCCCTCCTTCGCCGCGGCGTCGGCCTGCTCGCGGTAGGCGACGGCCTCCTCGGCCTGCATTTCCTCCACGGGCCGGGAGGAGCACGCCGCGAGGACCGCCAGCGGGAGAACGAGAAGCCGCTTCATGTCCCTACTCGCGGATCTTCTGGAGCCACCGGTCGCCGGCGTCGTCGATGTCGCCGTCGTCGATGAGCTTCAGCTTGGCCTTCTCGAGCTCGGTCAGCTCCTCGAGCTGGGCCGCCGTGAAGGCGACGATGGGCGTCAGGAAGATCATGAGCTCGCGCTGGACCCGCTCCTTGATCGTGTTCGAGAAGAAGAAGCCGATCAGCGGGATGTCGCCGAGGATCGGGACCTTCGTGACCGTGTCGGTCTCGCTCTCCCGGATGAGCCCCCCGATGACCACCGTCTGGCCCGTGCGGACGGCGACCGTCGTGTCGGCCGAGTTCACGTTGAAGGTCGGGGAGAGGACGCCCGGGGAGAGGATGACGGACTCGGAAGCGGGGGCGATGTCCGAGATCTCCGGATGGACGTCCATCGTCACGAGGCCGTCGAAATTGATGTGCGGCGTCACGTCGAGCATGATGCCGATCGACTCGTACTGGACGGTGTTCTGGATGTTGCCGGTGGCGTCGTTGATCGTCGAGTTCGTGATGCGCGGGACTTCCTTGCCGACGTTCACGTTCGCGGTCTGGTTGTCGAGCACCAGGACGCGCGGCGTGGCGAGAACCTTGAGCTTGCCGTCCTCGGAGAACGCGTTCAGCGCGGCGCTCATCTCGTCTCCCGTGATCAGGGCCGCCAGGCCCTGGGTCGGCAGGTTGAAGTCGGTGCCGTACTTCTGAGTGTGAAGGTCGCCGTTGATGCGGAACTTGTTCTCCCAGAAGCCTTCGACGCCGTAGCGGGTGTCCTTGTCGAGGGTAACTTCGGCGATCAGCACCTTGATAAGAACTTGCGGGCGGGGCCGGTCGAGGTTCTGGATGATGCTCCGGATCGCGTCGAGGTTGCGGGGCGACGTGCGGATGACGAGCGAATTGGTCGCGGCGTCCGCCTGGACGTCGGCCTGGCCCTCGATCGCGCGCCGATCCTGTTCCGGGTCCCCGTTCGGCGCCGGCTCCTGCGTGGGCGCGGGCATGTCCTGGTCCTGGAGCGGACCCAGGTTGCGCGTGGCGTTGTTGCCGCCCTGGCGCGTGCTCGGCCGCTGCTGGTTGTTGTTCGCGTTCCGGGCCTGGTTGTTGTTGGTCGGCGTCGTGCGGTTGCCGGTCGTGCCCGTGCCACCCCGGAGCAGGTCCCGGATCACCTGCGCCAGCGCGGCGGCGTCGCCGTGCCTCAGCCCGATGACATGGGTCTCCATGCTCTCGGTCGGGTTGCGGTCGAGCTGCTCGACGATCTCGTCGATCACCGCGATGTAGTCTTCGCTCGCCTTCACGATGACCGACCTCGTGCGGGGGTCGGACCCGATCTCCATCTCCTGGCTGGGGGACAGCAGGCCGCTGCTCGCGCCGCCGCCGCTCCGGTTGCCGAACATGAAGGGGTTCTGGTTGCCCTGCTGCTGCTGTTGCTGGGGCCGGCCCGCCTGCTGGGTGGCCGTGATCTGGGGCCGGAACATCTCGCGCAGCATGGTCACCATCTGCGTGGGATCGGCGTTCTTCAGCTCGTAGACCTTGATCCGGAGGATGTCGGTGAGCTGGCGGTCGAGGCTCGCGACCAGGTCGTCCACGACCTTGAGGTTCAGCTCGTTGGCGGCGACCACGACGGAGTTGCTGCGGATGTCGGCGACCGCGCGCACCTCGCGCGTGGCGCCCGTGGGATCGGCGCCGACCTGCGGCGCGCCGCCCATCCAGATGGGGATGTTCCGCTGGTTCCGGTTGGCCTGGCGCGACTGCGCCGCCTCGTCCTCGTAGACCTTCGTGATGAGGTCGGCGACGCCCTTCGCGTCCGCGTACCGAAGGGGATAGAGCTTCAGCCGGACCGCCTCGGCGGACTCGCCGTCGAGCTGCTTGAGGATGCGCTCGAGCATGTCGAGGTTGTCCTTCGTGGCGGTGGCGATGACCGCGTTGGTCCGGAGATCCGCGGTGATGCGGAGCATCTCGCTCGCGAGGGCGCGGGGCTGGGGGCCCTGGTTCCGCTGGCCGCCGCCGCCCATCATCTCCGCCATCTGCTGCCACGGGTTGCCGCCGCGGCCCGTGGACGCCTCGGGCTTCTTGAAGACGTCGTTCAGGATCTTCGCCGTCTCCTGCGCGTCCGCGTGGCGGAGCTTGAAGAGCCGGACCTCGAGCTTGTCCGGCGCCTGGACGTCGATGATCTTGAGGATGCGGGCCGCGCGGTAGATCGCCGAGTTCCGGCCCGTCATGATGACGCTGTTCGAGTAGGGGCTGTAGGAGACGGCCTGCAGGTCGCCCTTCACCACCTCGGCGAGCTTCTTCTCGACCTCGTCGACATTGAGGTTGCGCAGGGGGAAGACCCACGTCCAGATGGCCTCGTTGATCGGGATCTTCGTCGGATCGTCGCCGACGCTGATGTTGTACGCGCCTTTCTTCGCCTCTTCTTCGGTGACGACCTTCAGGGTGCGCTCGAGGAGGATGACCTGGAGCTTGGCGTTCTGGAGGGACGTGTTCAGGAAGTCGACGACCTGGCCCTCGGGCACCAGGGACTCGTTGTACGCCGTGACCGTGCCCTCGAGCTTCGCGGAGGGGCTCTTGACCATCGTCCAGCCCATCTGCTTGCAGACGTACTCGAGCACGCGCTCGACCGACGCGTCGCGGAACTTGAAGTCGAGACGCTTCTCGGGAGCCGCGGGCGTCTCCTGCGACCGCGCGGGCGGCGCGAAGACGAGCAGGGCCGAGCAAAGGGCGAGGACGGTGGTCCAGCGAACCAT
>DASRJF010000390.1:0-5782 GCA_035649615.1 Planctomycetota bacterium
GTTCATGAGTTCGCCCTTGGCCGAGATCATCCGGTCGATTTTCTCCTCGAGCGTGCCGCGCGTGACGAACTTGAAGACCTGGACCCCGCGCGTCTGCCCGATGCGGTGAACGCGGTCCGTCGCCTGGTCCTCGCGCGCCGCGTTCCACCACCGGTCGTAGTGGATGACGACGCTCGCGGCCGTGAGATCGATCCCCACCCCGCCCGCCATGAGGCTGCAGACGAAGACGCGGCACGCGGGGTCCCCGTTGAACGTCCGGAGGGCCGCGGCCCGGTCGCGGGTGTGGCCCCGGATCTCCGCGAACCGGATCCGGCGTTCCCGCAGCCACGCCTCGATGAGGTCCATCATCTCGAGGTACTGCGTGAAGACCACGATCTTGTGCCCGCTCCGCAGCGATTCGTCCATCAGCTCCGCGAACGCCTCGAACTTGCCCGACGGGAGGTCGCGGGTCCGGTCGCCGTCGAGGACGAGCGCGGGATGGTCGCAAATCCGCTTGAGCTTGGTGAGCGTCGCGAAGATGCTCGCGTAGTCGGGCGTCACGCCTTCGCGCCGGAGCTCCTCCACGAGCGCCCCCTCCTTTTCCAGGAGCGCGCGGTAGAGCGCCGCCTGCGCCGGCGCCAGGTCGCACCAGCGGACGTCCTCGACTTTCGCCGGGAGGTCGGAGAGCACTTCGGCCTTCACGCGGCGCAGCTTGAACGGATGGAGGAGCCGCCGCAGCCGGTCCAGCGCCGCGGCGTCGCCGTCGCGCACGATCGGGATCTCGAACCGCTTCCGGAACGACTCCGCGGAGCCGAGGAACCCGGGCTGGAGGAATTCGAAGATCGACCAGAGCTCGTCGAGGCGGTTCTCGATCGGGGTCCCGGTGAGGGCGAGCCGCGTCCGGGCGTCGAGCGCGCGCGCGGCCTGGGCGCATCGCGTGCCCGAGGTCTTGACGTACTGCGCCTCATCGAGCGCCACGACTTCCCACGGCGTGCGCGACAGGAGGTCGGCGTCGCGGCTGAGCACGCTGTACGTCGTGACGACCGCGCGGAGCCCGGGCAGGGCCAGCATCTCCGGCTTGCGCGACCCGTGGTACCGATAGGGTCGCAAGCCCGGCGCGAACGTGCGGATTTTCTCGATCCACGTCTCGAGGACGCTCGTCGGACAGACAACCAGCGACGGCCGCGTCGCGCCGCGCTCGTAGATCGACAGCAGGAACGCCATCGTCTGGTGAGTCTTGCCGAGGCCCATGTCGTCGGCGAGGACGCCGTGGAGTCCCGCGCGGCGGAGCGTCCAGAGCCAGTCGTATCCCGACTTCTGGTACGGGCGCAGTTCCGCGTGAAGGCCCTGCGGGAGCGGCTCGGGTTGCGGATCGTCCATCCGGTCGAGCGCTTCCTCCAGGGCCCGGACGTCTCCCACCGGTTCGAGGGCGATTTCCTCCTGGAGCGCGCTCCTCGTGGAAAGGTAATCGGCCCGCCTCAGCCGGGACGGTCCGCTCCACTGGCGCGACGCCTCGCGCGCGTCGACCGGAATCCATGTCGTGCCGCGCCGCACGTAGCCTTTCGGCCGCTGGAGCGCGAGGATTTCGTGGAGCGCGACCCGATGATCTCCCGAGGCGTACACGGGGTCGAGGACGAGCCAGTCCCCGGGTCCGGAGGAGACGCTCACCGCGGCGAGTTTCGGGGCCGCCCCGACCCGGCTGTCGCGCACCGCCGGCGAGGGGCGGAAGGCGACCCAGTTCGAAAGCTCCGGGAGCTCGGTCTTGAGGAACTCGGGAACGGCGTCGCCTTCGCGGACGAGGGGCCGGGCGCCGGTGAAGTAGCCCCGGAGGTTCTTCGGCACCGAAGCCAGCGGGTGATACGTCTCGCCGTCGAAGTACCAGCGGGTGCCGGCCAGCCCGCGTTCCAGGTCGTCCGCGCCGACCCCGCCGTAGAACGGTTGAAGCCGGAGCCGCCCCGCGTCGTCATAGTCCGCCCGAAGCTCGGGCGCGAGCGCCGCGCGCGCGACGCGAAGTCCCTTGGAGACTCTCGCCTTCTTCGGAAGGTTCCAGAGGAAAGCGGGCGCGTCCGCGGGCGGAATGCGGAAGGTCGCGCGCAGGTCGCCTGATTCCAAGGTCGCCGTCAACGCCGGACCTTCCCCCTCGAGATCGACGGTGATCGAAGGCTCGTCCTGGAAGTATCCGGTTCCGAGGTCGAACCGGCGCGTGAGATCGCGGTCGACGCCCTCCAGCCGCTTCGGCGCGCGGACCCTGCGGCCGCGGTCGCGGTGGTCGATCCAGGAAAGCAGGGCCGCGGCGAGGTGGCCGCAGGCGTGGTCGCACCGGGAGCACTCGGCCTCGGAGATGTCGCTCGAGCCCCCGCGGAGGACGACGCGCGCGCCGTCGAGCCGGGCCAGCAGGCTCGTGGGGGTTCGTCTCAGCTCGCGGAGGCGGGGAGCCAGTTCCCGACCCCGGGCGAGTTCGCCGTTGAAAACGGATTCAAGATCGGCGGCGGAAACAGAATCGAAGTTCTTGGACGGGATCAGCACCGGAACCCTCTCTCTGGAGAGAGATATCGGCTTGACCCGGGGGAGACTTCAGACTTCAGACTGCAGAATTCAGAGGTCGAGCTATTTCGCCAGGATTAGCTCTTCCAGCTGGGCGGGAGTGAGGGCCTTCTTGCCGACAAGAATGTCACCGAGCGGCTTGCTGCTTTTCTTGGCTTCGCGGAGTCCCTCGCGCAGCTGCTCCTGGGTGATCCACCCGCGCGCGACGGCGAGCGTCCCGATGGACGCGTCGCTTCCGGCGGTGAGCCGGCGTCGCAGGCGGTCCAGGATCCGGGGGTCGGTGCCGGACATTTTCTTTCCCTCCTCCCTGCTGACTTCTGCCTTCTGCCTTATGCCCTCTGCCTTCAGCCAGATGCCTGCTGCCTGCTACCGGATGCCACTCACAAAGACAGAATGTCGTTCAGTTCCTTGAAGACGTCGCTGTCGTTGGCGCAGTAGAGGCGGACGCGCTCGGCGAGCGCTTCGCGGAGCCGCTGGCGGGCGTAGGCGAGGTCGGCCTTGACCTCCGCTTCGGAGCGCTTCAGCCGTTGCGCGACTTCGCGATAGCCCAACGATTCCCCCGGGGGCGGCGCCAGGTCGTAGATCTCCAACGTCTCATACGCGGCCATCCGTTTTTCGGCGGCGAGAACTTTCCTGAGGTCGAACAAGGCCGCGGCGACGATCTCGTTGGCCCACGCGCGGTCGAAGCAGGCCTCGGGCGTCCCGGCTTCCGGGGCGGCGGCCATCTCCTCGAGCGGCATGACGTCGGCGTCGGCGGGAATCCGGACCTTGCCGCCCCCCCGCTTCTGGCGTCCCGCGGTGCGGTGCTCGTCGGCGAGGAAGTTCTTGAGCGCCGCCTTGAGGAACGTGCGGAAGCGCCCCCGCTGCGGGGCGTACTTCCCGAGGAGATCCTTCTCGATCACCTCGGCGAAGAACGACTGGGTGAGGTCCTTGGCGTCCTCGTTCGACTTGCCCCACGCGCGGCGGACGAAGACGTAGACGGGCTTCCAGTACTCGAGGAGGATCCGCTCGAGGCCCTCGCGGTAGTCCCGCTTGGGGCCGTCCTTCGAGCCCAGGAGCTGGGACCATTTGGTGGAGGGGAAGGCGGTCCCGCCCGGGCCGATGTCGGTGGTGCGGTCAGCCATGCGGACGATTCTCGATTTTCGATTCTTGATTCTGGATTACGCCCGTCGGGTCGCAATCATTGTATCCAGAACCGGCGTCGGGAACCCGGCCCTACATGGCGTTGAAGCGAATGGTGACTCGGACGGCCTTGTCCTTGTTCGGATTGATGACGGTACAGAGGCTGCGACCCCGTCCGAGGGTTCCCTCCATGCGGTGTTTGGAACCCGCCTCGACGCGGACTCCCTTGTCGTAGATGGCCTGCAGGTCGTCCGGACTGATCTCCGGCCCATCGCTCGAGTGGCACGAGCCGATGGCCATGATCACGGGGCCGTCGTGCGCTTCGACCTCGAAGTCGAAGAGTCCGGTGATGAGGCGCGTCATGTCATAGTCGAAGGAATGGCCGGGTTCGATCGTCTCCGTTCGATTGAGGAAACCCCTGGCCTCCATACTGTGCGTCGCACGCTTCGACGCCAGGCTGTAAAGTCCCAACCCAAACGCGATGGCGCCGACGATCGAGACCGCGATCAGTTTCCAGCCGACGACGTGTCGCGTGTGCGACAGCGGGCGGTACCGGACTTTGGATCGCGTCACCCCGAAGGTGGGGTTGTCCGTCAGGGGAGGCGGTTCGCATCGCGGGCAGGTGAGGTCCGCCGCTTCGCGTCCGCAGGTCGTGCATTTCATGTCGAGTTGGACGACGGAAGTCCGTCCGCTGTTACCGCCGGATTTGTCCATCCCCCAACACTGTAACCAATGCCGCCAGGGATGTAATGCGAAGGCATCCTTCGGGCGCCGTCTCGCGTCCTTCCCGGTCGATCCAGATGCGGGGAAGGTCCGCGGCCTTCGCGCCGGCCATGTCCCTTTCGAGGTTGTTGCCGATCATGACGGCTTCCTGGGGCTCGACCTCGAGCAGCTCCAGGGCCCGGCGGAAGATACGCACATCGGGCTTGCCAACGCCGATGTCGCCCGAGACGACGACCGCGTCGAAGAGCGGCGCGAGCCCCGTCCGTTCGATCTTCTCTCGCTGGATGCGGGGAGCGCCGTTGGTGACCAGCCCGAATTTGTAGTGGGGCCGCAGCCGGGCGAGCGTCTCGTCCGTGTCGGGGAACTTCACGTGCCGTTCGGCGCGTTCGCGCCGGAATCGCTCGTCCAGTTGCGAACCGAGGGCCGCGTCACGGATGCCGAAATCCGCCAGCGCACGTGCCCAGGCCTCCTGTCGGTACGCCGGAACCCAGGCGGCGAGCGCCTTGAGATTGGGATCCTCGCCGGAGAAATCGCCGTGCAGGCCTTCCCAGGAGCTGATGCCCACGGTCCGGCAGTAGGATCCGGTGGGCGCGGCGTACCAGAGCTCCTTGGCTTTCTTCAACACCGCCTGGCGCAAGTCGTCCGCGGCGATTCCCGGCCATTCGGCGAGCTCGCAGGCGGCGCGCAAGGCGGCGTGCACGGACTCCGGTTCCACCATAAGCGTTTCGTCGAGATCGAAGAGCAGGGCGCGGACCGTCATGGACTTCCTTGCATCACGGCGTTGTAGCTCGAGGGGAACAACTTCGCCATGTCGACGGGTTTTTCTCCCATGCCATAGTCGATACCGCACTCGATGATCCTCCCGAGGCGCTCGCGCAACTTGGCGGACTGGCGGCGGATGCACGCGGCCAACCGATCGTCACCCAGAGTCTGGAGTACTCCGACAATCGCGCATCCATGTCCCAGCGCCGAGGCTGCGTCGGTGCAATTGCTGAACTCGAGGAGTCGGGCGATCGCGTCATCGTCGCCGCTCATCGCGGAGTGAAAGGTGCCGCAGTAGTCGAAGCCTCTCTGGGCCGCCTCGCTGAGGGTTTCGTCCCAGATTTCTGATTGGCACACCTGGCAAGGCCGCTGCGTTTGCAAGTGCAGGAATCCGATCGTGGCGAGCAGGATCAGAAGAACGACGGCGACGATCTTGATCACGGACGGGTCCCCCTCTGCTCCACGATTGTACCCGGTCGCGTGGCCGCGTGCCGACCGCGCCACGGGGCGGCGGATTGACTCCGCGAGTCGCCCCCGTATAATCGGGCCGCTCTACGCCCCCCTTCATGGACAGGTAGCTCAGCTGGTAGAGCACTGCACTGAAAATGCAGGGGTCACCGGTTCAATCCCGGTCCTGTCCACCACCAGCCAG
>DASRJF010000391.1:0-3667 GCA_035649615.1 Planctomycetota bacterium
GGGCGCCGCCGCGTCTACCAGGTGATCTGCCGCGGGGGCCGCCGGAACAGCCGCGGGCTGACGGTCGACCAGATCTGCCGGATCACCGGGCAGAAGCAGCCCTCCGTCTCGCATCACCTGGCCCGCCTGGCGGCCGCGGGACTCATCAACCGCACCCGCACGCGGACCTGGGTCCACTGCGCCCCCCGCGCGGGAGGGCTCCGGCCGCTCCAGAGCTTCGTCCGCAACCCCGCCCGGACTTCCTGATGGCACCCGCGCCGGTCCCTGGAGGACGCGCTCCGCTGGCCTCCAGGGTCGAGTCGTCCCCCCTGGACATGGACCGGATCTCGTTCCGCGTCCGGGGGATCGAATGCGTCGGCGCCGACCAGGGGGCGGGCGATCCGCTCCTGCTCATCCACGGCTGGGGCGGGGGAGCGTCGAACTGGCGTCGCGTGTGGCCGGTCCTCGCGACCCGCTACCGGTGCCTCGCGCCGGATCTCCCGGGGTGGGGCGACTCGGAGAAGCCCTCCGTCCCCTACACGTTCGAGTGGTACGCCGACTGGCTGGCGGACCTGCTCGAGGCGAGGTCCGCCTCGCCGGCCCATGTCGCGGCCCACTCGATGGGGGCGACGATCGCCCTCGTCTTCGCCCTGCGCCATCCCGGGCGCGTGCGGAAGCTCGCGATCCTCAACCCGATCGTGCGCGGCTCGGACGGCGTGAAGAAGGAGACGCGACTCCTGATGGCGCCCGGCGTCCGCCACCTCGCGTACCTGTTCATGCGGCGGCGCGGGTTCCTCCGGTTCATCGGGCGGAACTTCACGGAGGCGCCGGAGGGCATCGACGACGAGACCCTGATGCTCCTGTCCAAGGGGTCCTTCGCGTCGATGACGCGCACGCTCAAGGCGCTCAGGGCCGTCGATCTCGCGGAGTCCCTGAAATCGATCGCGGCGCCGGCGCTCGTCATCGGGTCGGACGCCGACCGCGAGATTCCGCCGGAGCAGTCGGCTCTCGCGGCGAAGATCCCGGGGTCGCGGCTCGAGATGTTGAAGGGGGCCGGCCATGTCTCGCCCCTGGAGCGGCCGGAGGAGGTGGGGTCCCTGCTGGTGGACTTCTTCGGCCCGGGATCGCGCCGGGACCGTCCCCCCCAGTGGTAGCGCGATGCTTGCTTTTCCGGCCCCAAACCCGTTTAATATGGGTTAGAACTTCCTATCAGGGCCCGCGTGCGCACACGGGTCGCTGAATGGGGTTTTTAGGGGTTTCTTGTGACGACTGAAGGGGTCCCCCCGGTCGCGGGGCTGGGCGATGCCACGTCCGCGGGCACGTATGCCGCGGTGTTCCGCCATTCCAACGACGCCCTCTACCTTCTCGATTCCGAATCCCAGCGCTTCCTCGAGGTCAACCCGGCGTTCGAGCACCTGACCGGGTACGGGCGGGAGGAGATCCTGTCGGGAAACGTCTCCGCGCCCTCCCTCGTGGCCCCGGAATCGGCGGAGACGTTCAACCTCATCCGGGCGACGCAGACGTCGGACTCCTCCGACCGGTTCGAGCTCAAGATCGTCTGCAAGAACGGCGAGAAGCGTCCGGTGGAATTCTCGGTCAACCGGATCCGCCTCGAGGGGCGGGACGTCGACGTCGGGTCGATGCGGGACCTCACCCTCCGCAAGCGGCTCGAGCAGAACATGCGTGAGAAGATCGGGGAGGTCGCGGTCGCCAACAGCCGCATCCTCGCCCTGACGGAGAAATTGAAGCGCGTGCCGGAGCTGGCCGAGCACCTCATGAACCTCGACGAGGAGGAGGAGATGCTCGAGCGCGCCGCGCAGATCCTCTGCTCGCGCGACGGACTCGACTACGAGCAGGTGACGTTCTACCTCCTGCGGGGCGACGCCCTCGAGCTGTCGTATTCCACGGAGAAGACGCGCAAGCGCAGACTGCGCCTGCAGGAGGACCACCCGCTCGTGCGCGTGGCGACGGGGCTCGACGAGGGCCACATCACGTCGGGCGGCGCCGTGCTCCCGCTCAAGGGGCGAGAGGCGAACCTGGGCGTGCTCCAGGTCGCGTTCCACCCCAAGGAGATCGGCCTGCTCGAGGGGAACGAACGCGCCCTCAAGGGCTACCAGGACCTCCTCCACACGCTCTCGAGCCTCATCGGCCTGCGCCTCGTCAACATCCAGCTGTACGAGACGATGCGCATCCAGGCGATCCACGACCAGACGACGGGCGTCTACAACCGGCGGTACTTCGACCAGAAATTCCCGAACGAGGTCCGGCGCGCCCTGCGGTACGGCCGCGACCTGTCGCTGCTCATGATCGACCTCGACCGGTTCAAGGACGTCAACGACACGTACGGCCACCAGGCCGGCGACCTCGTCCTGATGGAGGCGGCGCGCATCCTCAAGACGAGCTGCCGCGCCGTCGACACCGTGTGCCGCTACGGCGGCGACGAGTTCGTCATCCTGATGCCGGAAACGGGGTACGACCACGCCCTCCCCAAGGCGGAGCAGCTGCGGCGCGAGGTGGCGGCGAAGGAGTTCGAGAACGTCCAGGATCCGCTCAAGCCGATCCGCACCACGCTCTCCATCGGGGTGACGTCCATCGCGGGCACGAACGTGAAGCTCGAGGACCTGCTCCGCGTGGCGGACGACGCCCTCTTCGAGTCGAAGCGCCGCGGGCGCGACACGGTGACGGGGCGGCCCCTCGGACAAGCCCCGTCGGGAACCTAGGAACGTCGGCCGTTCACCGTCGACCGTTGCGTTTGCCGTTCGCCGTTTGCCGGCGCTTCATCTCGTAGCTGTGAGCGGCCAGTTCCAGGCCCTTCCGATCGATGGCACGAAGGGCCGCCTGGTCGCCGCAACTCAATCCGGCGCGGCGCGCCTCCCCCTCGGGGTCGGCCAGGAACCGGGCGCGGAACGCGGAGTCCACGTAGAGCCTCGCGAGGAATCCCTCAAACGCGGGCGAGCTCACGCGCCCTCCTTCCCGCCCGCAGGGCCGACCGGGCCCGGTCGAGCTGGGCGATCAGTACTTCCATCGGGGGATAGTTCCCGTCGCGCTCCAGGATCACGGTCAACGGCCGCGACGCATGGGCGGCCGTCCGTTCAAGCAGGTCGTAGACCTCGTCGGGCACGTCGTGCAGGTGATCGTCGAGGAGACGTCCGATCCACTTCCCCCCGGCCAGGTGGACGGCGCCGATGCGATCCTCCGGAAGCCGCCGGATGAAGTCGCGGGCGTCGAATCCGAAGTTGACGGCGTTGGCGTGGAGGTTGTGAAGGTCGAGCAGGAGGTCCGCGCCCGACGCGGAGAGGATCGCGCGGACCCACTCGCCTTCATCAAGATCGCTCCCGGGGGGATCGATCAGGGTCGCGATGTTCTCGACGAGCGGCGCCGATCCGACGACGGCCCGGGCGCGGTCGAGATTAGCGGCCGCCCCGTCGACGGTGGATTCCGTCCTCGGCGGGGCCGCGAGGTGGCCGATCTCGACCCCGCCTCCGCGCACGAAGGCGAGGTGCTCGCTCCAGAACTCGGGGCGGACCCGGTCGACCAGGCGCGCCATCCTCGCGAGGCGGCGGACGTCCGCCCGTGCCGTCGACGCCAATCCCAGCGAGACGCCGTGGAGAACCACCGGGACTTGCGCCGCCAGCGTCCGCAAGGCCCGGATCTCGCGGGACGGCGCCTCGAAATAATCGTCGGCGAT
>DASRJF010000392.1:0-4437 GCA_035649615.1 Planctomycetota bacterium
CCTTTCGCGTCCTTGGCGATCACGGTGACGAGGATCTTGTCCTTGTCGAGGTCCAAGAAGTCCTCGTCGACGGCCAGGAAGGTCGAATCGCCCGATCCCCGGGTGCCGACATAGAACATCACCGTCGCTTCCCGCCCGATCGGCATTTCGGCCGGCCCCGCGTGGAAGAACGAGAGCGGACCCCACGGATTCGCGTGCAGGATCGGCGCCTTTTCGAGAGAGTCCCCCCACTGGGTCAGGCCCCCATTCGGGCCGTATCCCCCGAACACCTTCACCTTGGCGTTGAGCTTGAACGCGAGGAGGGCGACGGGGCGTTCCCCCCCGCCCAGGCGGGTGTAGATCTTGAAGTCCTCCAGCGTCGTTTTTTCGTCGCCCACTTCGATCCGCCCGATGTCGGCGATGACCCGATCGTGGTCCCGCTTTGTGGCGGTGAAGCGCTCCCCCTCTTCGCCGAGATTTCCGTCGCCGTCCTTGTCGACGTAGACGACATCGTTGCCGACGACAACATCCAAGGCCATCCAGAGGCGCGTCCTTCCTTCTGCGCCCAGCGCGAGCAGCGCGTACTTCGGGGTCGATTCGTACTTCGGCTCGCTCTTGAGCTTCCGCTCGATCTTCGTGAAGTCGATTCCTTCGGTCTTCACCGAGGGATCCTGGAAGGCGAGGATCGCGGCCAGGGCGGAGAACGCGAGGATTGGAGAGTGCATGAGAGCCCCCTCGTGAGTTCTTAAAGAGTAAGACGCCTGCCGGAGGCAGGCGTTGTCCGAAATCAATCAGCGATTCTCAACAGGCGTCAAGATTCCGATGCGCCACGCGAACCGGCCGTAGGCCAGGCCGGTCTTCTCGCTTTCGAGCATGCCCTGGAACACGAACCGCAGATTTCGAGGATCGACCGTCAGCGTCTGGTCGCAACCGTCGCGGATGAGCTCTCCATGGCTGACATTGTCCGTCCAGGGCTCCACGCCCCGAGCGGGACGGATGTTCCTCCATCCCGCGAATGGCCTGTCGGCGGTGTCCGCGACGGGCCGCCACACGCCGTCCAGCCGATCCGCAAGGTACGCCTTGTAGTAACGCTGGTGGTCCTCTTCCACGATCGTCAGGTATTGGTCCAGCCCCTTCAGCCTGTAGGTGTGGCTCGCTTCGAAGATTTTTGCGCGCAGGGCCACTTCGCCGTGGGCGAACCCCCGCGGGAAGTCCTTCAAGTCCGTCCAGAGCCGCCACATCTTCCCATTGAGGCTCGTGAAAAACAGGTAGGCGCGCCGGTCGTCGCAGATGATCCAGTAGTCCAGCCCGCCCTCTTCGCGCGGGTCGTCTTTGCCCCCGTCCAGGATCGGCGCCGCGCGGGTCCAAGACGCCGGATCCGCGATGTCCGTCGTCGTGGAAAAGGCGACCCACATCATCTTGGCGTCCGGAACGCCCGTCTGGTAGACGAGGTACCACTTCTTGTGGGGCTCGAAGAAAAAGACCTGCGGCGCGGTGAAGTACTTGGTATCGCTGACCTTCAGGATCGTGCGCTTGGCGGCATTCGCGTTTTCCCACTTGTCGAACGAGCAGTATTCAATGGCCGATCGGTCGGGGAGCTTGACGGTCATGAAGACGTGCCACAACCCTCCATGGAAGACCACCGTGGGATCCTTCTGCGCCCGGCTCGGCTCCACCGCGCCCTTCACGGGCGTGATCAGGGGCGCGCTGTACTCCCACATCGTGGGGACTTGGAAGGTATCCCGTGGCTCCTGGCCGAGGGCGGCCGCAAGGAACGCCAGTATCGCGGGACGAACAAGGTTGCTCATGGAGGCCCCCGCCGGCGCCGTTTCCAGGCTTCTGGATTGACGAGATTCAGCGGGCGCCGACCCGCGAGCGCCTCTTTCACGTTTCGAATCGCCGTGTCGAGCATGGCGCGGCGCGTCCCGTTCGTCGCGCTTCCGAGGTGCGGGAGCAGGACAACGTTTTTCAACCGCAACAGCCCCTTCTCGAGTTTCGGTTCTCGCTCATAGACGTCGAGCCCCACGCCGCCGATGGCCTTCCGCTTCAGAGCGGACACCAGCGCCTTTTCATCCACGATCGGGCCCCGGGCGGTGTTGATCAGGATCGCCGTTCGCTTCATCCGACGCAGTTCGCGGGAACTGATCAGATGATGCGTGGAGGAGCTCAATGGCACGTGAATCGACACCACATCCGAGGCCTTCAAGAGCCGGCTGAGCGAAACGCCCCGGGTGCGGGAGTGAGTGAGCACATTCATTCCAAAACCCTTGGCCCGCGCGGCGACCGCCCTCCCGATTCGACCCGCGCCGACGATCCCGAGCGTCTTTCCCCGCAGCTCCATCCCGCGCAGAAGGTCGAAGTCCCAGCCGCGAAACCGGCCCGACCTCAGGAACGCGTCCCCCTCCACGACGCGCCGGGCCACGGCCAAGATGAGGGACCAGGTGAGATCGGCGGTCGACTCGGTGAGCACGTCAGGAGTGTTGGTGACGAGGATGCCGAGACGCGTCGCGGCGGCGACGTCGATGTTGTCCACTCCTACCGCCACGTTCGCAACGATCCGAAGTCGCTTCCCCGCCTCGAGCACCGTCCGGTCGACGCGATCGGTCAGGAGCGTGACGAGCGCCTCACTGCGTCTCGCGGCTTGGATCAGGCGGCCCTTCAGGAACGAGTACGTCGGCAGTCGGATGGGATCGCGGAATCGGTGAGTGACGGTGACAGTCACTTGCGCGCGATCTTGTTCAGCGCGTCGATCCCGCGCTTGAGGACCTCGTCCGACTGCGCGTAGGAGATGCGGAAGTGCGTCTTGCGCTCGGAGCACGCGGAGCCGGGCACGACCAGGCACTTCGATTCGATCGCGCGGCGCACGAACTCGTCGTCGGTGCCCCACGGGCACTTGGGGTAGACATAAAACGCGCCTTGCGGGGCCACGATCTCGAAGCGGTCGCGAAGTCCCTGCACGACGAGGTCGCGCTTCCGCCGGTACGCCTCGATCACCGGCTTCATGTCGACGTCGAGCGCCGCGATCGCCGCCGATTGCGCGGTCGAGGGGGCGCAGACGAACGTGAACTGCTGGAGCATCGCCATCTTGTCGACGATCTCGCGGGGACCCGCCGCGTACCCGAGCCGCCAGCCCGTCACGCCGTATTTCTTCGAGAACCCGCCGATGAGGATCGCCCCCGGGTCGTGCTTCAGGGCGCACTCGTGGGCGAAGTCGTACGAAAACGCCTCGTAGATCTCGTCCGAGATGAGCAGGACCCCGCGCCGCCGGGCGAGCGCGGCGATCGCCGCCACTTCTTCGCGCGTATACGCGATCCCGGTCGGATTCACGGGGTTGTTGAAGAGGATCGCGCGGGTCTTGGGGGTGACCAGGGCTTCGAGCTTGTCCGGTTTGATCCTGAAGTCGGGATACGTGTCGAGGAAGACCGCCTTGCCCCCGAAGAAGTTGACGAGGTGCTTGTAGAGGACGAAGTACGGATCGGGGATGATGACCTCTTCCCCCTCCTCGAGCAGGACTCCGAGCGCGAGGAAGAGCGCCCCCGCCGATCCCGCCGTGACGATCACCCCCGCGTCGCGAACCCCCGCGGAACGGCCGAGCTCGGCGTGGATCCGCTCCACGAGCGCGGGCATCCCCTGCGTCACGGTGTACTTGTTGCGGCCGTCCCGGATGGCCTCGACGGCGGCCCTCTGGACCGGCTCCGGCGGCGGGAAGTCGGGCTGGCCGAGGGAGAAATCCGCGGCGTCGGGCATCCCCTGGATCAGGTCGAAGATCCGGCGGATCCCGGAGATCTCGATCTTGTCCATCCGGCGGGCAAAACGGGTCATGTCGGGTCCGTACGGTAACAGCTTGAAGCTCCCACCTTCAAGCTTGAAGCCTCCGGCTTGGAGTGAAGCTTGAAGCTTGGAGCTTGGAGCTCCCACCTTCAGGCTTGAAGCCTCCCCCTCCGGCTTGGAGCTTGAAGCGTGAAGCTTGAAGCTCCCGCCTTCAAGCTTGAAGCCTCCCCTCCGGCTTGGAGCTTGAAGCCTGAAGCTTGAAGCTGTCTAATTCCCCCCATGGAAACCACGTCCCTCGCCGACCCGTTCGAGCTCACCGAGACGCAGAAGATGATCCGCGACACGGTCCGCGATTTCGCCCGCAAGAACCTGGCGCCCCGCGCGGAGGAACTCGACCGCAAGGGCGAGTTCCCCATGCAGAACTTCAAGGAGATGGCGGAGCTGGGGCTGACCGGCATCCCCGTTCCCGAGGAGTACGGCGGCGCCGGGGCGGACATCCTGTCGCAGATCCTCGCGATCGAGGAGATCGCCAAGGCCTGCGGGTCGACGGCCCTCACGCTCGCGGCCCACACGTCGCTGGGAACGATGCCCATCGTCGATTTCGGCACCGAGGAACAGAAGCGCAAGTACGTTCCCCCCGCCGCGCGCGGGGAGGTCATCGCCTCCTACGGACTCACCGAGCCCCAG
>DASRJF010000393.1:0-3300 GCA_035649615.1 Planctomycetota bacterium
CGAGGGCGCCCGCGTGCGTGTGGACCGTGCCCTTCGGTTTTCCCGTCGTGCCGGAGGTGTAGAGGATCATCGACGGCGCCTCGGCGTCGAGCTTCTCCGTCGGCGCCTCGTGCGTCTTGACCGACATGAGGTCGCTCCACCAGACGTCGCGGCCGGGCGTCATGGGGACCTCGATCCCGAGCCGCTCGAAGACGACGACGTGGCGGATCGAGGGAACCTGCGCGACGGCCGCGTCGGCCTCGGGCTTCAAGGGCGTCTTCTTGCCGCGGCGCGAGACGCCGTCGGCCGTGAAGAGGACCTTCGCTTCGGCGTCCGCGAGCCGCACCGCGAGGGCGGGGGCCGCGAATGCGCTGAACACGGGAACGGCCACCGCGCCGACCTTGAGGCACGCGAAGAAGGCGGCGACGATCTCCGGCACCATCGGCATGTAGATCCCGACCGCGTCGCCGGGCCGGATGCCCACCATCCGCAGCCAGTTCGCCAGGCGGTGGATCATCCAATCGAGCTCGTTGTACGTGATCGTGCGGGTCGCGCCGTCGTCGCCTTCCCAGATCAGCGCGACCTTGTCACCGACGTGGCGGTCGATGCAGTTATGGACGATGTTGATCTTGCCGCCGAGAAACCAGGACGCCCACTCGATGCCCTTGGACCGGTCCAGGACCTGGCGGTACGGCGAGTACCACTCGACCCCGAGATCCTTGAGCGCCGCGTCCCAGAACCACGAGACGTCGGCGACGGACCGGCGGTGAAGCTCCTCGCGGGTCGCGATTCCATGCGCCTTCATGAACCGCGTCACGTTGGCGTTCGCGACGGTGAGCGGCCTGGGGTGCCAGATGAAACCAGCTTCAAGCTTCAAGCTTCAAGCTCCAAGCCAGAGAAAAAAACCAGTCGCGCTCATCGGCGGACGGGCGGCGGGGGAGGAGGCGTCCATTCGTGCGTGGCCTCCTCCGAACTTTTGAAACAGCCCCGTTCACTTCTCCACGTGCGGCGGATCGACACCAGGTTAACGGGGCCACGTCCGGACGGCGGCTTTCCCTGGCGCTTCAGGTCCAGCTCCTCCATCCACTCGGCGGCCCGGACCCTCTCCACCGCGAAGTTCGCGATCGACTCCATCTCTTCCTTTTCCGCGTCCTGGGAGGAGAGCCGCACCGCCGTTTCGTAGGCGAGCCGGAGCGTCCGGGGCGACCCCGTCGGTGGCACGAGGTTCAGGAACACTTCCTTCACCCGGTGTTTTTCAGCGATTTCGACGGCGATCCGGACCAGCGGCTTCTCGGAGAGCCTCTTGAACCCCATCATCGCCATGATGAGGAACGCGAGGACGCCCAGCACCCCGATGACGAAGATGGTCAGGAGCGTCTTGAAGCTCATCCCTACTCCGCGTCGTCCGCGAGCTTGCGCACCTCGGCCGGCAACTCCAGCTTGACCGGCGCTTTCGGTTTGCCGTCCGCGTCGATCAGGCCGCGGGCGTCGAACCAGCCGTAGTTCACCTCGAGCACGAAGCGGGCGGCGCCGGCCGAGGGCGCCTTCAGGTCGCCGCCCTGGGAGGGATCCGCGGCGGCCTTCATGCGGGCCACGTTGAGGAGCCGCCCGTCGCCGTCGAAGTAGGCGATGTCGAGCGCGATCAGCGTGTTCATCATCCAGAAGCTCCGCTCGCCCGCCTGCGGATAGAGGAAGAGCATCCCGTCGTCCTTCGAGAGCCGGGGCCGGTGCATCAATCCGCGCTGCCGCTGGCTGAGCGTGTGGGACGTTTCGACGTGCACCTTGTGGCCGCCGACCGTCACCACGGGCATCGCCGCCGGCTTCGTCGCGGCGATCAGGGGGGAGAACGTCACCGTGCCGCCCGGCTCCAGGCCGTCGTTCCGGATCGCCCCCGCGGAGAGGAAGAGGGCGTGGCGGACCTCCGACTTGGAGGTGATCCCGGCCTCGCTGAAGCCGGCGAGCTTCTCGACCTCGATGACGCGGCCCGCGGAGTCGAGGAAGATGACGTCGCACAGCTCCGGCGAATCGCTGGAAAAGAAGTGGACGAAGCGGTCGCGGTCCCAGCTGCAGAGGATCCCCGCTCCGCGCGGGTAGCGGCGGTCCGGATCGCGGACCAGGTGGGCCACCTCGACCTTGTGACTCTTCAGCGTGACGAAGGACGCCGCCGGCGCGACGGGAGAATCCGGCTTGGAGCCGTTGCATCCCGCCGCGAGGGCCAACAGGAGGGCGAGGGTGAGGCGTTTCATCGCGACGACGACTCCGCCTTGTCCGCGCGCGCCCGAAGGATGTCCGGAAGTTCCATCAACACCTCTTTCACGGGTTTGCCCTTGTCGTCGGTGAGCCCCTTCTCGCGAAACCAGCCGATCGGCATCTCGAGCACGAATCGCGCGGGTCCCTGGGCGGCCGAGTGGATGCCGCTCCCTTCCGTCGCGGGATTCGCCGCGCGCTCCGTCGGCACCGCGTTGACGAGCCGTCCCTTGCCGTCGAAGAAGGCGATGTCGAGCGGCATCAGGGTGTGGCGCATGTAGAAGCTGAGGTAGGGGGAGCTCTGCTCCTTCGGATACGCGAAGAGCATGCCCTCGTCCTTCGACATCATCGGGCGGTGCATGAGGCCCCGCTGGCGCCCCCGGTAGGTTTCAACCAGCTCGGCGCGGACCTCGAGGCCTCCGACCTTGATCACCGGCATGGGCTCGGGCTTGGCTCCCGTGAGGTCCGACGACAGGGAGACCGTGTCCCCGGCCGCCAGTCGCACGTCGTCCGTCGTTCCCTCGGGAAGGAAGAGGGCCCGGCGGGCCTCGACCGTCGACGCCAGCCCGGCGTCGTCGCAGAAATCTCTCCCGGAAAAGGGTCGAAGGCGGCCCACCTGGAGCACTTTGCCCGCCGCGTCGAGAAACGCGACGTCGAAGGCCGCTTTCGCGCCGTCGGACCAGAAGTAGAGATATCGATCGCGGTCCCAGCTGCAGAGGATCGAGCTTCCGGCCGGGAGCGCGCCGCGGTTCCGCGTCGGGGCGAAGCGCGACATCGGCCCGTCGTCGAGGAGCCGGTGCTCGACGACGAACGACTTGCCCTTCACCTCCACGGTGCCGCCTCCGAAAATGAAGGGCCAGGCGATCGCGCCCGCGAGGAGCACGGCGACGGCCGGGAGAATCCAGCGCTTCATCGCCGGCCTCCCGCCTTCAACAGGGCGCGGCGGACGTCCGCGAGCGACGCGGGCATCACCTTGGTGGCCGCCGTGACCGGCATGAAGTTGGTGTCCCCGTTCCACCGCGGCACGACGTGCTGGTGGACGTGCCCCAGCAGGCCGGCGCCCGCGACGCGGCC
>DASRJF010000394.1:0-4421 GCA_035649615.1 Planctomycetota bacterium
ACCGGCCGGTGACGTAAACGGTCGCCCCGGCCGCGCCGAGCTGGACCGCGATCCCCCGCCCCGCGCCCCGCGTCCCCCCGGCCACCAGCGCGACCTTGCCCGCCAGCGGTTTACTCATGCTTGAACCCTACCGATGCGTCAGCCTTCGTTCACCGGGCCCACTTCCAATCGATGATCGGGATCCTGGCAGCTGGGTTCTTTCTTGGCGAAGCTTCGCCAGTTTTCGTCTCCCCTCTTTCCTCTTCGTATTCCAACGTCCATCTTCCCTATTCCGGATTCCTCTTCTTTTCCAGCCGATAACGCGCTCCTCGCGGAAGCTTCACAAGTGAAGACTACCTTCCCCCCACAAACCAAGGGGGAATTTCATGCTGCGTCTCGCCTGCATCGCGATCGTGTCGGTGGCCGTTCTCGGCGGTCGCCCGCCTGCGGTGGACCCCGCAGTCTTCATCAACGAATTCCACTACGACAACACCGGGACCGACGCCGGGGAATTCATCGAGGTCGCCGGCCCGGCCGGGACTTCGCTCGCCGGCTGGACGATCGTGCTCTACAACGGCGCGACCGGGCAGACCTACGACAGCGACGCGCTCTCGGGGACGATTCCCAACCAGGGCGACGGATTCGGGACGGTATCGATCAGCTATCCGGTCAACGGCATCCAGAACGGATCGCCGGACGCGATCGCGCTGGTCGACGCCTCGAGCGCCGTCGTCCAGTTCCTCAGCTACGAGGGCACGTTCGCGGCCACGAACGGCCCCGCGATCGGAATGACGAGCGTCGACATCGGCGTCGGCGAGAACGGAACCGAGGCGGTCGGCCTCTCGCTCCAGTTGAAGGGAGCCGGAACCACCTATTCCACGTTCACCTGGACCGACGTGTCCGACGATTCCCCGGGCGCCATCAACGCCGGCCAGTCGTTCTCGGCCGGCACGCCGGTGGCCGTGAACGACTCCGCCACCGTGACTCCCGGGGTCGCCCTCGTGATCGCCGTCCTCGCCAATGACTCCGATCCGGACGGCCACGCGATCTCGATCACCGCCCTCACGGATCCCCCGCACGGGACCGCCGCCGTCTCCGCCGGCGGGGTGACGTACGCGCCCGACGCCGGATTCCAGGGCCTCGATTCGTTCACGTACACGATCCAGGACACGACGGGCAAGACCGCGACGGCGACGGTCAACCTCCTCGTCGCCACGCTGCCGCTCCGCATCCGCGACATCCAAGGCCGGACCCACTTCTCGACGTTCCTCGGATTCGACGCGACCGGCGTCCAGGGCGTCGTGACCGCCTTGAGCGGGATCGGGTTCTACATCCAGGACCCGGACGCGGACGGCGACGTCGCGACCTCGGAAGGGATCTTCGTCTTCACCGGGGCCGCGGGCGCCAAGCCCGCCGTCGGCGACCGGGTGTCGGTCAACGGCCGGGTCAGCGAGTTCGTCAACGCCTCCCGCCCCGCCGACGCCCCGCTCACGGAACTGTCGGGTACCGTGTCCTTCGCGGTCTTGAGCGCGGGGAACGTCCTGCCCGCGCCGGTCGTGATCGGGACGAAGGAGACCCAGGTCGATCGGCTCATCCCGACCGGCCCCATCGACGACGACGGCTTGACGTCGTTCGATCCCTCCGCGGACGCGATCGACTTCTTCGAGAGCCTCGAAAGCATGCGCGTCAGGGTCAACAACGCCGTGGCCGTCATGGGGACGAACGGGTTCGGCGAGATCGTCGTGCTCTCCGACGGCGGCCAGGGATCCGAGCCCCGGACCCACCACGGCGGCGTGCGGGTCCAGCCGGGTGACTTCAATTCCGAGCGGATCCTGCTGGACGACGAGGCGATGGCCGGCGCGACGCCGGAAGTGCACGTCGGCGACAAGTTCCTGGGCCCCATCGTCGGCGTGATGACGTACGCGTTCTCGAACTACCGGATCGCGTTCACCGAAGCGCTGCCCGCCGTCGAGGCCAGACTGAACGAGAGAAAAGCCACGACCCTGGTCGGCAAGAATGGGCGGCTCACGGTCGGAACGTGCAATCTCGAGAACCTGAGCGCGGGCGACGCCCGCATCCCGGACTTCGCCGCGCTGATCATCGAGAAGCTGAAGACCCCGGACATCGTCGCCCTCGAGGAAGTGGGCGACGACAACGGCACCGCCGGCGGCGTCGTGTCGTCGGACCAGACGCTGGGCGAGCTCGCGGAGGCCATCGAAGCCGCGTCCGGAGTCGAGTACTCCTTCCGGTACATCGCGCCCCAGGCGAACCAGGACGGCGGGGAGCCGGGCCGCAACATCCGCGTGGCGTTCCTCTTCCGACCCGGCCGCGTGTCGTTCATCGACCGGGCCGGCGGCGACGCCACCACGCCGGTCGCGGTCCAGGCCGGTCCGCAGCTGTCGATCAGCCCCGGCCGGATCATCGATCCGGAGGCCAATCCCGCGCTGAACGCCTTCACGAACAGCCGCAAGCCGCTCGTGGGCGAATTCGAATTCCAGGGCAGGAAGCTCTTCCTCATCGCGAACCACTTCAATTCGAAGGGCGGCGATGACCCGCTCTTCGGAAAGAACCAGCCTCCCACGCTCGTCACGGAGACCCAGCGCCTCCGGCAGGCCGCGAAAGTCAACGCGTTCGTCCAGCAGCTGCAGGCGGCGATCGAGGCGGCGGAGGCCACCGCCGGCATCATCGTCATGGGCGATCTGAACGATTTCGAGTTCAGCACGCCCCTCGCCACGGTCAAGGGCGACGTGCTCGACAACCTGATGGAGCGCATCACCCTGAAGGAGCGCTACACGTACGATTTCGAGGGGAACAGCCAGGTCCTGGATCACATCCTGATCGGCGGCATGTTCCGGGGATTCGCCAAGACGCGCATCGACATCGAAGTCGTCCACGTCAACGCCGACTTCTCCGTCGACAGCCGGCTCAGCGACCACGACCCGGTGGTGGCGCGGTTCAAGTTCGACGACTAGAAGGAAGTTCGAGGTCCGAAGCCGGTCCGCGACACCCTTGAACTTTGAACTTCGAACGGCCCCTAAAACAGAGCGGGCCCCGCACTATGCTTCCACGGTGCAGGGCCCGGAATTCACCTCGGTCCTACCTCGGGAACAGGTTCCCTTCGACGACCACCGGCTCGAACGAGAAGACGCCGCGCGAATCCGGATCGACGATGACCCGGACCCAGTGGACGTCCTGGTCGCCGAACGACTCCGCGCGGGTCAGGTTCTCCAGGCGGCGCGTGCCTCCGCCCGCGATGGGCCAGACCAGCGGCTTGTCCACGCGGAAGTAGTGCGAATCCCCGTGGGCGACCACCACCGGCTTTCCGAACGCGATGGTCTTCTCGGCGATCCGGGTGATGATCTCGTTGAACCCGCGACGGGCGTCGGAGGTCGAGGCGGATTCAAACGCGGGATTGGCCTGCATGCAGATGAGCACGCCCTTCGCCTTCTTCGACTCGGCGACGGCGAAGGTCTCATCGATCCACGCGAGCACCGCCGCCAGGCGACGGTTGTACTCGGCGATGCGGGCGGCGTTCGGCGTGGCCAGCGTATCGCTCGCATCGAATCCGGTCCACGGATCCAAGTCGTTGTGGCTGCCGACGACGTGGATCATGGAGAAAACCACGCCGGACCGGACCCACAGCTGGTTCTCGACGAACTCGGACCACGCCGCCTCCGTCGCCTGGGTGCGGACCTGCATGGGGTTCTGGCCCGTCGACCAGCCCGGGGTCGGATAGAACACGCTCCGGAGGTACGCCAGCCGCTCCAGGGGATTCAGGCCGCCCTGGGACGCCCGGTGCACGTCGGTCCACTCGTTGTCGCCGGGCGTGAAGATGAAGGCGGGCTTGAACTTCTGGTACTGATTGAATCGGGCCTGGACCAGCGCATTCGTCGTGGGTTCGCTCCCGTTCTTGATGTCGCCCGCGTGCAGCACCCACGCGACCTTGTTGTCCTTGTTCACCTCCTCGATGATGCGGTCCAGCTTGACATCGTCCCCCGGGTTGTAGGGAACGTCGCCGATCAGGACGAATTCGAATTTCGCGCTCCCGTTTTCCTGGGGTATCGCGGCCGGGATGGCCGTGACAATTGCGCCGAACAGGACTAGCCACAGCGCCGCACGACCCGCGTGTCGAAACATGCGTCCTCCTTTCCAAGGGTGCACCGTCGTCGAGGAGGAGCCTAGGCCGGGCGTGTAAAGGGAAGTTGATCGGCCCGTTAGGATCCGATGGAGGGACGTGACGTCGTGAGTTGTGATTTTGAACGCCGGACTTCGGACGAACCTTGGACCTTGAACCTTGAACGTCGAACCGGGTAAGGGGGGCCGCCTCAAACTGCGCGTGACAAGGGCTCGGCGGGCGCTTCTCCCGTCATCGCCCGGGCCGCGCGTCGCATGAGGTGGGCCCCCAGCCTGCCCAGCGCCTTCGGCCCGAGCGCGCGCCTCCA
>DASRJF010000395.1:0-6354 GCA_035649615.1 Planctomycetota bacterium
CTCCGGAGCGCCCTGGGCCGCATCCTCGCCACGCCCGCCGTCGCCGACGCCGACCAGCCGCCGTTCAACCGCGCGATGATGGACGGCTACGCCGTCCGCTCGGCCGACGGCGCCGGAGAGACGCTGGAACCGGTCGATGACATCCCGGCCGGGAAGAAATCCTCGCGAACCCTCAAGGCCGGGCAATGCGCGCGCATCATGACGGGCGCCCCGGTCCCCGCGGGCGCCGACGCCGTGCAGCAGGTCGAGAAGACCGCCGACGACGGCGGCCGCGTCCGTCTCCTCGATCCGGTGAAGCCGGGGCAGAACATCGCGCCGCGCGGAAGCGAGGCGCGCGCCGGCGACGTCGTCCTCGAGGCGCCCCGCGCCCTGCGCCCGCAGGACTTGGGCGTGCTCGCCTCCGTCGGCCGGGTGCGCGTTCCGGTGTTCCGCGCGCCCGCGGTCGCCTTCATCTCCACCGGCGACGAGATCGTCGATCCCTCGAAACGCCCCGGGCCCGGCCGCATCCGGAACACGAACGGGGTTTCGATTCCCGCGCAGATCGCGCGGCTGGGATTGAGATGCGACGTCCTGGCGCCCGCGCGAGACCGCTTGAACGAACTCCGGGCGCGGATCCGGCAGGGCCTGGAGCGCGACGTATTGATCCTGTCCGGAGGCGTGTCGGCGGGCGATCGGGACCTCGTGGTCCCCGCGCTCGAGGCGGAAGGAGTCGCGACCACGCTCCACCAGGTCCTGATCCGCCCCGGGCGCCCGATTTTCTTCGGGTCGCGGGGACGCAAGGTCGTGTTCGGACTCCCGGGGAATCCGGTGTCGGCGTTCGTGACGTTCGAAGTCCTGGTGCGGCCCTTTCTCGGGAGGATGATGGGATACGAGGGGCTCGCCCCGCGCCGGATCCGGGCGCGGCTCGCGGCGCCGCTCGCCCGGAAGATGGAGCGCACGGTCTTCTGGCCGGCCGTGCTGACGACTTCCGAAGACCGGCCGGAGGTCCGCACGCTCCCGTGGAAGAGCAGCGCCGACCTCGCGACGCTGGCGCGCGCGGACGCGCTCGCGATCCAGCCCCGCGGCGAGACCCTTGAATCCGGATCCTGGATAGAGGCGGTCCTGCTTGACTAGGTTCTGGCTTCCGACGTTGAGCGCGGTCCTCTTGTACCTGTCCTTCTATCCCGCGAACCTGGGTCCCGTGGCGTGGGGCGCCCTCGTCCCGCTGATCTGCTACGCGTTGCGCGAGCCGAGCGGTCGCCGGGTTTTCTTCGCGTCGTGGCTCGGCGGCGCGGTCTTCTTCATCGCCGCGTTTTTCTGGGTGAGGCACACCGCCGCGTTCGGGCCGTGGGGGATCGGCGTCTACATGGGACTGTACTGGGCCCTGTTCGGGTTGATCCTTCGCCGTCTCTGCCTCGTCGCCGGCTGGCCCGTTCCGGTGGCGGCTCCGGTGGCGTGGGTCACGCTCGAGTACGTGCGGGGCTACCTGGTCGGCGGCCTTCCGTACGTGCTGGTCGGCTACACGCAGCACGAGGCGCTGGGCGTGATCCAGGTCGCGGATCTCGGCGGCGTGTGGCTCGTCTCGATGCTCGTCCTCTTCGTGAACGGCGCGGCCGCGGAGGCGATCCTCCGGCCGCAGGGGACCCGGACGTGGAGCGCCGCGGCGCTCGCGTCGGTCGTCCTCGCGCTCGCCTACGGCGGGATCCGGCTCGCGTCGCTTCCGGAGGAATCCGGTCCCGTCGTCGGGATCGTCCAACCCAACATTCCGCAGGACGTGAAGGACGTGGGACGCTTCGATCCGAAGGAGGGGCGCCGGATTTTCGACAAGCACGTGCGGATGTCGCGCGAGCTCGTGGAGCGGTCGCCCGGCGTGGCGCTCGTCCTGTGGCCGGAGTCGGTGCTCCAGGCCGGGCTGAACTACCACCCGTCGTCGGACCGCTGGCTGCGCACCTCGAGATTCGAATTGCTGGCGGAGTCCGCGCGTTCCATCGGCCGGCCGCTCATCGTGGGCGTGCTCGTCGACGACATCCTCCGGCCCGGGGACAAGTCGGCGCCCGAGGCGTCGCTGCTGACCGACCTGGATCCCGACACGGAGCGCGAGTCGACGAACTCGGCGCTTCTCTTCGACGCGCAGGGCCGGGTCGCGGCGCGCTACGACAAGATCGGGCTCGTGCAGTTCACCGAGTGCATGCCGTTCGAGCCGTGGATCCCCGTGAAGAAGATCGTGGCGGGGGTCCTCAACGTCCGGAAGGTGTACGAGTTCCGGCGGGGGCGCGAGGCGGTCACGTTCGACGTGGCGGGCCGGACGTTCGGGGTGTGCATCTGCTCGGAGAACTACTACCCGGATATCTGGCGGAAAATTGCAAGGAAGGGGGCGTCCGCCATCGTCAACATATCGAACGAGGCCTGGTTTCGGGAGAGCGCGGAACTCGACCTGATGCGCGCGATGACGCGATTCCGCGCGGTGGAAAACCGGGTGGCCTGCGTGAGGGCGGCGAACTCGGGGATCTCGGAAGTCCTGGACGCCGGCGGGAGGCCGGTGGGGACGCTCGAGGGCCCCGGCGGGGCGCTGAAGTCGGTCGAGGGAACGATGGCGGTGGGCGTTCCCGCGGGCCCCGGCGGATCGCCGTACGGACGCGTCGGGGACGCCGTCGTGTGGATGGCGGCGGGCGCGACGCTGGCGGGATTGGCGTGGAGCGCGTTTTTGGCGAAACGTTGACACCTAAATGGGCCGTGCCTAGGATGGGGCGCTTGAACCGGTCGCGAAACAATCGGGGGAACGCATGAGCACGCTGTCGAAGCTTTTCGTGGTGATGATCCTGGTCCTGGCGCTCGTGCTGCTGGGCGTGACCTCCACGCTCTTCGCGATGAGAGCCGACTTCAAGCACAAGTGGGTGGAGGAGACGCGCCACCACTACCAGACGCAGATGATCAAGAGCGCGGAACTCGCCGACGCCGGCGCGCGCATGGGGATGCTCGAGGCGCAAATCAAGGGCATGACCCAGGAACTCGAGAACAGCAAGACGGAGCTGGCCAGCGAACGGAGCCAGAAAGAGGCGACGCGCCTGGAGCTCTCGAACAAGCAGAACGAAGTCGACAAGCTCATCGCCAACGAGACGAACTTCGTCCGCGCCCTCGAGACGCAGAACCAGCAGTTCGCCGACAAGGAGAAGATGGTCGAGGAGTACAAGAAGCGGTCCGCCGACGCGAACAACAAGATGGCGTCGATGTCCCAGGACCTCATGTACCAGCGCCAGGAGACGGAGCGCCTCTCCAAGGACCTCGGCTCGCTCGAGAACCAGTTCCAGGAGCTGGCGCGCGACCGCCAGCGCCTGCAGGAGACGATCGCCGCCCTGAACAGCCGCGGCGTCGACACGAACGTGATCGCCCCGCGCAAGGCGCTCTCGGGCCAGGTCACGGCCGTCGCGACGGAGCTCGACCTCGTGGTCATCTCGATCGGCCGCGACGCGGGCGTCAACGAAGGCGACGAGTTCACGCTCTACCGCGGCAACACGTTCGTCGGCAAGGTCACCATCGACCGCGTCGACCGGCCCTGGTCCTCGGGTCGCCTGACCCTCAAGGGCAAGGAAGAGCCGCGCATCGGCGACCAGGCGTCGAACAACGTGCTGGCGACCCCCGGGAAGTCGGGGAACTAGGATCCCGCGAGCAGCGGAGGACAAGCCATGGCGGACGAGACGATCGAGGGCGGAGACGAGGGCGCGGAGTTCCTGCCGGACATCCTCCAGAAGCCCCGCAACGACATCTGGACGGCGCTGCTGGGCGTGACGGCGGTCGCGTTCCTGATCTCCGTCATCGTGGTGGGGATGGAGCTGTACCAGCAGTACGACGTGAAGTTCTTCTTCCTCAGCTGAGCCGAACCCGAACACTCAAGACGGCCCCGGCGGAAGCCGGGGTCGTTTCGTTTTTAAAGCGCGGAAGAGGGAAGAGAGAAGGTGGAAGATGGAATGGAATGTGGAATGGGGAATGTGGCTTGCCCCCCGCAGCCCCGACAACGACTGATCGAAAGAAACAGAAACGCGGCGAAAGGGGGAATCCGCCCCCGCTGACCCTCCCAATTCCGCTTGCTATGCGTGTTTTATGAGTTATACTTTATGTCGTCCGAGAGGGAGTGAGAGAGGGGAAACGGGTTCCGCGTCCAGGCCGCTCTTCGTGCATCCCGTCTTTACCCCTCCGTCCCCGTCCGGCGACGTCATCGAACCGCAGAAGAGGGGGAAGGCATGTTCGGGCTGATCAAGCGCGTGTGCGGCATGTTCTCCAAGGACATGGGCATCGACCTGGGGACGTGCAACACGCTCGTCTACGTGAAGAGCGAGGGCATCGTCCTGTCGGAGCCGTCCGTCGTCGCCGTCCGCAAGGGCACGAACAAGGTGCTCCTCGACGGCAAGGCGGTCGGCAACGTCGCGAAGGAGATGCTGGGCAAGACCCCCGGCAACATCGTCGCCGTCCGCCCGATGCGCAACGGCGTCATCGCCGACTTCGACGTCACCGAGGCGATGATCAGCTACTTCATCCAGAAGGTGCACAACCGGAAGTTCGGCATCATGCCGCGCGTCGTCATCGCGGTGCCGAGCGGCATCACGGCCGTCGAGAAGCGCGCCGTCATCAACAGCGCCGAGCGCGCGGGCGCGCGCCAGGTTTTCATCATCGAGGAGCCCATGGCCGCGGGCATCGGCGCCGGCCTCCCCATGCTCGACCCGATCGGCAACATGGTGGTCGACATCGGCGGCGGCACGACCGAGGTCGCCGTCCTCTCGATGGGCGGCATCGTCTCGTCGCAGTCGATCCGGATCGCGGGCGACGAGTTCGACGAGTCGATCATGCAGCACATGCGCCGCGCCTACAACCTGCAGATCGGCGAGCAGTCCGCGGAGCGCATCAAGATCGGGATCGGGTCGATGTACCCCCTCGACCAGGAAATGACGATGGACGTCGCCGGCAAGGACGTCATGGCCGCGTGCCCGCGCAAGGTCACCGTCACGAGCGAGGAGATCCGCGAGGCGATGCGCGAGCCGATCGAGGCGATCATCCGCGCCATCAAGGACTGCCTCGAGACGACGCCGCCGGAAATCGCGGCGGACCTCTGCGAGCGCGGCATCGTCATGTGCGGCGGCAACTCCCAGCTGCGCAACATCGACAAGGCGATCCGCAAGGAGATCGACGTCCCCGTCCGCATCGCCGAGGACCCGCTGACGTGCGTCGCGCGCGGCACGGGCCTCGTGATCGAGAACCTCGACAAGTTCAAGGACGCGCTGGAGTCGGAAGATGATGTGATGGGGTAGACATCAGACTGAAGACTTCAGACTTCAGTAATACGTGCGACCGCTGATTGCCCTTTCCGTTCTTGCCGCCGTTTGTGCCATTCTTCTGGGGCTCTCCCTCTTCTGCATTACTGGCCGGCCCGAGTCCGTCCACATTTGGTGGGACCGTGGTGATCGCGATTGCGTCAGATGCAAGTTGTGCGGAGGCTGCGAGTTTATCGTGGAAGGCATCCACGCCCAACCGATTCATCACCCCAGGATGTACCGGGCCGGACTGGGCCTTGGGGGAGCTACGATTCTGATTCCCGCGATGTGGCTGGCCTGGGTCATGATCCAGGAGCGGCGTCGCTCCGCCGCGTCATGACTGTGCGACGGAGATAGCCCCGGCCGTTGTGGACGTATGCGTCATCGAGACGTGCCAATCGCGGATCTTCAGCCGTTTCGCCAGCTTCGCCGCCACGCCGGAGAGTTTCACCGTCGCTCCGCCGTGCTCCTCGCGCACGATGTCGACGTCGGTCCACGCGATGCCGCCGCTCCAGCCGGTGCCCAGCGCCTTCAGCACCGCCTCCTTTGCCGCGAAGCGCGCCGCGTAGTGGATCTCGGGATGCGCCTGCCGGTCGCAATAGCGCCGCTCGCCGGCCGTGAAAAGGCGCGCGAAGAGGTTTTTGGGCGGCCGCCGGAACCGCGCGACGTCGACCAGATCGATGCCGATCCCCATGATCTTGCCCATGACGGGTCATGCTATAATCCGGCGTCCTGATGTCATGAGATATCTGCTCCTCCTCCCGATCTTCGCGGCGCCGCTTCAAGACGCGCCCCCGCTGACGGAGCGCTGGGTCGCCGCCTTTTATCGTGCCGCCTGGGACGCGGAAACGGGAGAGGGGCTGACCCACCCCTCCGGCGGCGACGCGCTCCAGGACCACCCCGAGTCCTTCAAGGACTTCAGCTACCGCAGGGCCTCGTGGCACCGCCGCAATCTCGAGGAGATGGGCGAGGCGGGCCTCGACGTCGCGCTCTGCGAGTTCGCGGACAACGGCGAGGCGGTGAAGGCCCTCGTCCAGGCCCTCGAGGAATCCTCGAAGGAGTTCAGGCGCGT
>DASRJF010000396.1:0-10992 GCA_035649615.1 Planctomycetota bacterium
TCGCGCTCGAGGGCGTTCGAATCCAGGAACTGCTCGCGGATGTCGCGCGAGGAGACGGTGCCGGTGAGCACGAGGATCCGGTCCGCGAGCGTCGATTTCCCGTGATCGATATGGGCGATGATCGAGAAATTGCGGATCTTGTTGATGTCGGTCATGGGCTGATCGTGGATTATGGATTGTGGATTGTAGATGGCGGATATCCACGATCCACGATCCACAATCGACAATCGCTCGTTACCTGAGGGTACTCCCGCAAGGGCTTCATCTCATTTCTTTCGCCACCATCGCGGCTCCTATCCATCCCGCGTCGGTGCCCAGCGTCGCGAGAACTATATCGAGGTTCCTTCGATACGCGGCGAAAATCCGGTCGGCCGCCGCCCTGCGCACGGCCGTCAGGAAACCGGGTCCGGCCAGCGCCATCCCGCCCGCCAGGACGAACCGTTCGGGCTGGATCGCGTTGAAGACCATCGCGATGCCCGACCCCAGGGCTTCCGCGGCGATCCGGACCGCCTTGCGGGCCCGGGCCGATTTCATCGCGAAGGCGGTCCGCGCGTCGGGGGCGCCCGCCGCGCGCGCCACCGCCGTCGCCGAGGCGAGGGCTTCGAGGCACCCCCGGCGGCCGCACGGACAGGCGGGGCCGCGCGGATCGATCGTCATGTGGCCGAACTCGCCGGCGCCTCCGGCCGCTCCCGCCCAGAGCCGGCCGTCGACCACCAGCCCGCCGCCCACGCCGGTCCCCAGCGTGTAGAGGGCCAGGCTCGAGGCGCCCCGGCCCGCGCCCGCCTGGGCCTCGGCGACCGCCGCGCAATTGGCGTCGTTCTCCAGCCGGACCGGCCGGCCCAGCGCGCGCGAGAGGAGCCGCGGCAGCGGGACGTCCTTCCACCCGAGATTGGGCGCGACGAGCACCCGCGTCCGCCGGACGTCGAGCGGCCCCGGCGCGCCGATGCCCACCGATCTCGCCGCCGCGAATCCCTTGAGGCGTCGGGCCGCCGCGGCCATGTCGTCCACGACCGCCCGGGGTCCGAGCCGGGCCCGGGTGGGGATCGACGCGGAGTCCTTGACGCGCCCGCGCTCGTCGCAGATCCCCAGCTTGACAGCCGTTCCGCCAAGGTCGATGCCGAGAAGGAGCGGCATGAGGTCAGCATTTAAGCAGGAAGGGAGAGGGACGTCCACCTGACCCAACCGTTGTCGTCAGTCTTCAGTCCGCAGTCTGCAGTTGTGTCGGCCGTCGGCAGTCTGCAGTCTGTCGGCAGTCGGCAGTCCGTCGGCAGTCGACGGACTGAAGACTAAGAACGGAAGACGTACTGCTGACGGTCGACGGTCGACTGCAGACAACGACAATGCCTAGTAGTCCGGGTTGCGGGGATCCCGCTCGCGGGGGCCGATGGGGAGAGCCAAGGACAAGTCGGCCTGTTTCACGAGGCGCTCGGAGGCCTTGCCGCGCGGGGAGGACGGGAATTCCCGGGCGATCGTCCGATAGACCTCGCGCGAGGCTTCGTAATCGGGTGTCCAGGCGAGCTGTTCCTTGTAGGTGTCCAGGTCCGATTCCGCCCGATCCCAAGGCGCGACGGGAGGGCACCTGAGGGCGAACGCCTTGATCCACAGCGCGCGCTCGCGGATCTCCGGGTCGCGGGTCGAGGCGACCAGGCGATCGCACAGCCGGATGGCCCGCGTGCTGCAGAGGTACGGCCAGTGCCACAGCATGCCGTTCCAGTAGTTGGCGTCGTAGCGCGTGTAGACGCATTCCGCGGCCTCGAGAATGAGCCGCTCGGTGGACGGGGTCGCGGGAAGGTCCTGGAGCGATTTCCACAGCTCCCGCTGCAGCGTGTTGTCCGCCCGGTGGTGGGGGCCGTGGCGGCCTTCCTCCGACATCTGCTGGAGGCGGTCGAGGAGGTTCCGGATCGGTCCGGACGGATCGGGAGCGGGGGGCGCCGGTTGAGAGCAGCCGCACCAGGCGAGCAGGGCGACCGCCAGGGCCGCCGGGCTATTGCGGCAGCGGAACGTACTGATCTCTATCGAGCGTGAGCGTGAACGACGCCACCACGAGGCCCTTGGCTTTCGGATCGGCCTTCAGGGTCACCTGGCGCGTGCGCCGCGGCAGGGGCGTCGGTCCGACCCCAAGCTCCTCTTCCCGCTCGACGATCGACTGCAGGGCGTAGCGGGTCGAGAAATCGACCTGCTTCCCTTCGATCGTCTGGACGTCGCCGATCTTCTCGCCCACCTTGACCGTGAAGAACTGGGAGATCCGGGTCTCGTTCTCATACCGCGACACTTCGAACGTGGCGTGGGACAGGTCCGGGAGGGCCGCGATGAAGCGGACCTTCAGGCTCCGGCGCGGATCGAGCCCGCCGGCGAGCGGGAGCATCTGGACCCAGGGGGGGCTGTCCTCGTACTTCTTGGGATCGTCGCGATAGATCGCCCGGATCTGGTACATGTAGTTCACGCCGGGCTCGACCGTCGTGTCTTTGTAGTAAGGCAGGGGCAGCTTGTCGCGCAGTTGAGCCCAGGGCCCGAAGCGCCCGCCGCCGGCCTCTTTCGTCCGGAAGACCTCGAAGGACACGAACTTCTCCGTGGAGTAGTTCGCCTGGACCACGATCGACTGGTCGTTCACGTACGCGATGCCCGTCGATTCCTTGGTCCGAACGAGCCGGGAACTCACTTCCACGTCTCTCAGCGACTGGGTCAATTCGCGGTTCATCTCGAAGGCGGCCTGGAGGGCGATCCGCTGGGAGGCCTGCTCATCGCGCGCGAACTGGCGCTCGCGCTCGAACATGTGCACGAGATCCTGGCTCGACCCGAATCCGCCGAATTTTGCGAAGGCCAGCACGCCGCCGACGCACGCGATCATGAGGGCGGCCGCCGCGGCGAAGGGCCACATGCGCGTGACCTGGATGACCTGGCGCATCGCCACGGGGGGCTGGGCGGATTCGTCGTCGACCGCGGGTGCCACCACCATGGGCTCTTCCAGGCGCCGGATCTCGGTCATCACGGCGTCGACGGTCTGCGCCCCGAACGCCTCGCCCACGAGCGCGTTGTTCAGGACGTTGTCGTTGCGTTGGAACAGGTTCAGGACGTCGCGGCAGGAGGCGCACGTCTCGAGGTGCGCTTCGATCGACTTGCGTTCCTTGTCGGCCAGCTCGCCGTCGACGTACCGGGACAGGAGCGTCCCCATTTCCTCGGTGCACAGCATATCGGTTTACACCCTTGCTCGGGCCCCGGCCTCTACATGTAGAGGTCGGTTAGCCGGTCCTTGAGCATCAGCCGGGCCCGGTACAGCCGCGACTCGATCGTCGCGATCGGCAGGCCCAGGAAATCGCTCATCTCCCGGTACGTCATCCGGCGGAGATGCCGCAACAAAATGATCTGCTGGTAGATTCGCGGCAGCGAGTTGACGATGCTCAAGATCTTCTCGCGCAGCTCCTCCAGCTCCGTCGAGGTCTGCTTCAGCAGGCCCCCGACAATCTGCCCCTCCGGCTCCAGCCCCTCTTCGCTGATCTTCTCCAGCGAGGCGGGCTTGAGCCTCTCTCTCCTGAGATGGTCGACGCACGTCGTCCGGACTATCGAACACAGCCATCCCTTGAATTTCCGGGGATCCTCGAGGTCCGGCAGGTGCCGGAAGACCTTGAGGAACGTCTCCTGCGTGATGTCGCCCGCGACATGGACATCGCCGATGATGTTGTAGGCGATGCTTCCCACGAGGTTCGAGTACTTGGCGACGATGCCCTCGAAGGCCGACATATCGCCCTGCTGGCTGCGCTGGATGAGGGCCCCGTCCTGGAGGGCCGCCCCGGCGCGCGCCGCGGGTGAAAGTCCGACCGGCGCCTTCGGACGGGACTTCTGCAAGCGGGGATCGTTCATGCAGGTTCCAGTATATAACAGACGGCAGAAAGGCGCCGTCCCCTTCAACGAATCTGCAGTGTCCAAGGGCGCGCGGGCGAAGGAACCTGGACCCCAGACGTTGAACGGCAGATTCTGATTCGCCGGATCTCGAATTGCAAGCTGTAACCGTCCAACCTTCGTTGGACCGGGTCGTTAGAGGAGGGTCCTGTGAGGGACGAGGTCACCGTGCACGGCGACGCTGATCTGGTTCGCCGGTGCGCGCGGGGCGACGAGGCCGCCTACCGGGAACTGGTGGAGCGGCTCGAGAAGCCCCTGGTCGCCTTCATCCGGCGGTACGTGGGAGAGGAGAGCCTCGCCGAGGACCTCTTTCAGGAGACGTTTGTCCGGGTCGTCCGGACGCTCGGGACCTTCCGGCCCGAGGCGTCCCTGTCGACCTGGATCTTCACGATCGCCCGCAACCTGTGCCTCGACCACCTGAAGGCGAAGAAGCGCCATCGGGAGGTGTCGATGGACGCGGCCGCCTCCGACGGAAGCGATCGCGACGTCGACTTCCGCGAGGCGCTCCGGTCGCCGGCCGCGGAGCCGGGGACGACGGCGGAAGGCCAGGAAGAGAGCGCACGGCTGCGGGCCGCGATCGCGGAGTTGCCGGAGCCGAAGCGGGAGGCCCTGGTCCTGCGGGTCTACTCGAACCTGTCGTACGCGGAGATCGCGCGGATCACGGACGCGCCCGTCGGGACGGTGAAGTTCAGGGTGCACGACGCGATCCAGGAGCTGGCGAAGAAGATGACTGCGAGGAAGACTTCAGACTGAAGACTTCAGACGGAGAACACGGAAGTCTGAAGTCCGAAGCCTGAAGTCTGGATTAGAGGTGACGAAATGAAGTGCGAAGAAGCGATGACGCAAACGGCCGGGCGGGCCCTCGGCGACCTCGAGGACGCGGAGCGGGCCCACCTGGAGGAACATCTCGAGTCGTGCGCCGCGTGCCGGGCGGCCGCGGAACGCGACGCGCGGATCGTGACCGCCCTGCGGGCGGACGACTCCGTAGAAGGATCCACGGGTCGCCGCGAGCGGACGGTCGCCGCGATGCGGGCCGCGCGCGCGGAGAAGCCCGAATTCCGCATGCCGCGCCGCCGGTGGATCGCGGCCTCGGTGGCCGCGGCCGTACTGGCGGCCCTCGCGCTCCCCTTGCTCTATTCGCGCGGCGGCCTGGCGGTCGACCGCCTCGACGGCGCGGCGTGGATCCAACGGGCGGGCTCCAAGGAATTCGCCGCGCTCAGGAAGGGAGACGTCCTTCGCGCCGGCGACTGGCTGAGGACGGAGAGCGTCGTCGGCCTCCAGGGACGGAACGGATTCAGGGTCCTGGTGAACCGCAATTCGAGGATCGCGTACGACGGCTCGGGTTCGACTCCCATCCTCCAGCTCGGGGAGGGCGCGGTCTACGTCGAGACCCCGGGCCAGGCGGTGACGATCGTCGATCTCTCGGATCGCCGGGCGACGGTGCGCGACGGGACGTTCGAAGTCCGGATCCCGATCGTAGCGTCTCCCTCCGGCGACAAGCAGACCGAATTCCTGATCCAGGTGGAGAAGGGCGTCGCGCTGATCACCGGCTCGGACGGAGCCCTGGAAGTGAGGGCCGGCAAGGCGGCGTCGGTGGACGTGCCGGGCCGGATCCGGGAGGAGACTCCCGGACTCTTCGCCCCGTGGAGGAAACAGCAATGAACCGACTCGCGGCGACGGCCCTGTTCGTTCCGCTCCTGGGCGGCCTGATGTTCGGCCAGGACCCGCCGGTCGCGGTGCCCCCGGTGCAGGAGGCCCGGATCCAGCTCAACAACATCACGCTGGAGCAGTTCGCGCAGAGCGTCTCGAGGCGGACGGCGAAGACATTCCTTTACGGCGAAGTGCCCGTGGGCCAGCTGTTGAAGGCGACGCGGCTCCAGCTCATCGCGTACCGCGACTTCGCCGATCGCAACCAGCTCTTCGCGCTTTTCCAGAGCGTCCTCCAGCTCCAGGCGGGCAAGCTCGTGCTGATCGATAAGGGCAACGACATCTACACGATCCTGCCCGAGGGCGAGGCGCGGCGCGCAGGCGTGAAGGTGGTGCCGGACCTCGGGACCCTGAGCGATTCCTTTGTCACGAAGGTCTTCAGCCTGAAATTCATCACGGCCCAGGAAGCGTTTACGGCGCTCGTCAACCTGGCGACACCGGCGGGCGTGGTCCAGTTCCCCGGCACGCAGACGATCGTGGTGACGGACACCGATTACAACGTGAAGCGGTTCGAGGACATCATCAAGGCGGTCGATGTCAAGAAGCCCGACATGGAGTGGAGGATGGTGCCCCTGCGCAAGGCCGTGGCGACCGATGTCGAGGTCATGCTCCGGAATCTCATGCAGGGCATCGCCCAGCAGGCGGGCCGGCGGCCGCCGGGATTGAACCCCGCGGCCCCGGGCGGCGAGCAAGTCACGGTCGTGGCCGACCGGCGGACGAATTCGGTCCTGATCCTCGCCGAGCCGGCGCGCATCGACCAGGTAAAGGAGCTCGTCGAGAGCCTCGACAAGGAATCCGAATTCGAGACGAGCGGGACGTACATCATCCCCCTGCGGCACCGGGACGCGGACGACATCGCGAAGATCCTGAACGGCCTGTACCGCATCTCGACGGACACGACGACGGGCCTGCCGTCGGGCGGAAGCACATCGGCGACCGTCAAGCCGAACCAGCCCATCGCGCCCGCCGCCCCCCAGCCTCAGTCGGTGGGGTTCTCCTCCTCGAGCAGCCAGGCGACGGGCTCCGAGCCGACGATCATCGCCGACAAGAAGACCAACTCGGTCGTGCTGGTCACCGACCGGAACACGTACCAGATGCTCTCGCGCCTCGTCCAGCGGCTCGACCGGCGGCGCCCGCAGGTCCTGATCAAGGCGTCGGTCGTCGAGGTGCAGACGAGCGACACGTTCGACCTCGGGGCGGAACTGGCGCGCGCGGTCGATCCCGACGGGAGGATCGTGGGATTCGGCCGGACCAACATGGGGTACAGCGTCCTCTCCCTGGCGGGCGGCGTGCCGAGCATCGTCCCGGCGGACACCACCGGCATCACGCTGGCGGTGCTGAAGGACCGGTTCGGCAACATCCCCCTCCTGTTCAAGGCGCTGGAGGACAAGGCGAAGATCTCCGTGATCGACGAGCCCGAGGTCGCGACGGAGGACAACGGCTCGGCGAACATCACGCTGTCGAACACGGTGCAGATCCTGCAGACGTCGGTCACGGGGACGGGCATCCAGACGACCTCGTTCGTGCCCTTGAAGGCGGAGACGATCCTGACGATCACGCCGCACATCACGGAGGGCGGCTACCTGAGGCTGGAGACGGAGGTGAAGATCGAGAAGTTCGGCGCGACGAGCGCCGCGCTGCCGAACCAGCCGCCGCCCACGAGCACGCGGACGATCAAGACGCCCTTCCACATGGCGGGGGGCCGCACGGCGGTGATCGGCGGCATCGTGACGAGCGACCTGACCGATTCCGAGACGTCCGTCCCGGTGCTCGGGGACATCCCGGTATTCGGATTCCTGTTCCGCCGGGTGCACCAAGTCGAGCTGCGCCGCACGCTGTACGTCTTCATCACGCCCTTCATCCTGTACGACGACTCGTTCGGCGACCTCGACTCGATCACCCAGAAGCGGATCGACGAAATCATGTTCGCGCAGGACGGCAAGTACAAGGGACTGACGGACAACCTCAATCCGAAGGCTCCGCCGCCCCCGGAACCGCGCTCGACGTTCCGGTTCCCGGAGCGACCGAAGAACTAGTGAAGCATCAAGTGTGATTCTGGCGGCTGAGAAGTTCACAGGGAACCCGAAGCTCGAAAGGGCCGTTCAGAAGTTCAACGTGCTGAGTTCAAAGTTCAAGGTTCGTTCAAGGTCCGGGGTTCAAAGTCACGATAGGCGGCCCCATGGCGGCCTCGGACTCCGGACACCGGACGCACGTTGAACCTTGAACGCAGAACTTTGAACCTGTGTCGCATCCGAACTGGCCGGGTGAGAACTGCGGAAATCAATCTGGATGCGACACTAGGATTTCGCGACCACCCCCCGGGCCGGGGTCTCGCCAGGGACTCCGGCCCGTTCCATCCAACCGAAGGTTGTCGACGGCGTTAAAGAAGGGCAGGCGGGGCGAGTCTGCCCGCGCCGCGACGAGGGAACCGATGGCCCAGCTGGACCAGCTCAAGACCGTCCTCAAGCGGGACGGCCTCTACGTCGAGGAGAAGTTCGAGGAATGGGTCTCGCTCGCCCGCACGACGGGCCAGACGCTCGACCGCATCCTCACCGCCGCGGGGTACCTCACCGAGAAGCAGATGCTCCAGGTCTTCGGCGAGTGCCTCCGCCTTCCCGTCGTCGACGTCCTCGCGGAGGCGGTCGTCCCGGCCCGGTTCGTCGAGAAGGTCCCCGTCCACTTCGCGCGCTCCCACAACCTGATCGGCCTCGAGGAGATCAACGGCACGATCCGGGTCGCGAGCTGCTCGCCCCTCGACACGCATCCCATCGACGAGCTCTCGGCGCTCCTGGACCGCGTCGTCGAGCCCGTCCTCGCGCCGCGGGGGGAGATCACGTCGCTCATCAACCGCGCCTACCAGCAGAAGACCGACCTCGTCGACGAGGCCCTGGAGGACCTCGACGAGGACGAGCTCGCCGGCATCTCCAAGGAGATCGAGCGCTCCACGGACCTGCTCGACATCGCGAACAAGGCGCCGATCATCAAGCTCGTCAACATGATCCTCTTCCAGGCCCTCAAGATGCGCGCCTCGGACGTCCACATCCAGCCCTACGAGGAGAAGCTCCAGGTCCGGTTCCGCATCGACGGCATCCTGTACGACATGATGACGCCCCCCAAGAAGATCCAGGAGGCGATCATCTCGCGCGTGAAGATCATGGGGAAGATGGACATCGCCGAGCGCCGCCTCCCGCAGGACGGCCGGGCGACGGTGAAGCTGGGCGACAGCGAGGTCGACATCCGCATCTCGAGCGTCCCCACGAACCACGGCGAGCGCCTCGTGCTGCGCCTGCTCGACAAGGGCGCGCGCCTGTACGAGCTCGAGGAGCTGGGGCTCGAGCTGGAGGACCGCGAGATCATCAAGAAGCTGATCGACGCGTCGCACGGCATCGTGCTCGTCACGGGCCCGACGGGCAGCGGCAAGACGACGTCGCTCTACGCGGCGCTGAAGCGGATCAACGCGACCGAGTACAACATCATGACCATCGAGGACCCGATCGAGTACCACCTCCCCGGCGTCAGCCAGATCGAGGTGAACTACAAGAAGGGCCTCACGTTCGCGACGGGGCTGCGCTCCCTCGTGCGGCAGGACCCGGACATCATCTTCGTCGGCGAGATCCGCGACGAGGACACCGCGGGCATCGCCATCCAGGCGTCGCTCACGGGCCACCTCGTCTTCTCCACGCTCCACACGAACGACGCCCCCGGCGCCGTGACGCGCCTCATCGACATCGGCGTCGAGCCGTACCTCGTCGCGTCGTCGGTCATCGGCGTCGTCGCCCAGCGCCTCGTGCGCCTCATCTGCAAGCACTGCAAGGAGGAGATGGACGTCACCCCGGACGAGCTGAAGCAGATCGGGCTCAAGGCCGAGCAGGTGCCCACGCTGCGGCTCTGGCGGGGGCGCGGCTGCCCGCACTGCCTGAACTCGGGCTACCTCGATCGCACGGCGATCTACGAGATCTTCACCGTGACGGACCTCGTGCGCGACCAGATCATGGCCAAGGCGCAGGTGACGCAGATCAAGGCCGGGGCGCTCAAGCGCGGGATGAGGACGCTGAGGATGGACGGGGCGAGGAAGGTGCTCAAGGGGCAGACGACGGTCGAGGAAGTTCTCCGGGTGACCCAGATGGACACTTTCTAGTGAACAGACTTCAGACTGCGGACTTCAGGGGGATCTGAAGTCTGAAGTCGGAAGTCTGAAGACTTGCGGGGTTTTGTCACAATGCCTGTCTATTCTTACAAGGCTCTGAACGCCGAAGGGTCCTCCGAAGCGGGCGTCATCGACGCGGATACTCCGCGCGACGCGCGCACCAAGCTCAAGTCGCGGCGCCTCCACGTCACGGCGCTGGAGTCCGTGGCGACGGCCGAGAAGGCGGCCCGCGTCCGCGTCCCGTGGGCGGGGCGGAAGTCGCGGGCCGAGCTTCCCATGATCACGCGGCAGCTCGGCACGCTGCTCTCGTCGGGCATCCCCCTGATGGGGACGCTCAACGCGGTGATCGAGCAGGCGGAGGAACGCCGGCTCAAGGCCGTGCTCCTGGACGTGCGCGAGCGGGTCGCGCAGGGTGTCGCGTTCTCCGACGCGCTCGGCGCGCACCCGCGGCTCTTCAGCGAGCTGTACGTGAACATGGTGCGGGCTGGCGAGGCGAGCGGCGCGCTCGACAAGATCCTGTTCCGCCTCGCGGACTATCTCCACGCGGCCCGCCGGCTCAATTCGAAAATCGTAGCGGCCCTCACCTACCCGTTCATCATGCTCATCGTCGGGGGCGTCGTCGTCGTCCTCCTGATGGCCCTGGTCGTTCCGCAGATCACGACCGTCCTGCTCAAGCAAAAGAAGGTGCTGCCCCTCCCGACGGAAATCCTGATGGCGGTGTCGGGCGCGATCAGGGGCTACTGGTGGGTGGGGCTGATCGGGATCGCGGCGGGGTGGGTCGCGCTGGTCAAGATCCGGGCGACGAAGGCCGGCCGCTTGTGGATGGATACCGCCCTCCTGAAGATCCCGGTGCTCGGGCCGCTCCTGCGGAAAAGCGCCGTGTCGCGGTTCGCGCTGACGTTCGCGACGCTGCTCGAAAGCGGTCTGCCCGTGCTCGAGTGCGTGGCCGTCGTCAAGCGCGTCGTGAACAACCAGCTCATGGCCAACGTCCTCGAGGACGACCAGCGGAAGATCGCGGAGGGCGCCGACATCGCGACGCCGATGAAGCAGAGCAAGGTCTTCCCGCCGGTGGTCGGCTACATGATCGCGGTCGGCGAGGAAAGCGGCCGGCTCGAGGAGCTCCTCAAGCGGATTTCGCAGGCCTACGACGAGGAGATCGAGATCGCGGCCCAGCGGTTGACGTCGCTCCTGGAGCCGATCATGATCGTCGTGATGTCGCTCATCGTCGGGTTCATCGTCCT
>DASRJF010000397.1:0-11087 GCA_035649615.1 Planctomycetota bacterium
GTCGGAGAGATCGAGCTTTCCGTCGGGGAGGATATCCGCCTCCATGCCGTGGAGGATCCGGAAGTCCTTCGACTTCGCGTTCATCGCCGCGACCACTTTCATCTGCTTGCGAAGCCGGGCTTCGTCGAGTCCGTGGGCGTAGCTGGCAGCCTGGCTGTGATCGGACAGGCCCATCCACTTGTAGCCGAGTCGCCGCGCCTTGTCGGCCATGTCCTCGATCGAGGCGGTGCCGTCGCTCCACGTGGAATGGACGTGCAGGATCCCCTTAACATCTTTGGCGTCAATGAGTTGAGGGAGTGCGTCCCGCTCGGAGAGATCGATCTCATCCCGGCCCTCGCGCAGTTCGGGAGGAATGTAATTCAGGCCGAGCTTCTTGTAGAGCGCTTCCTCGGAGTCGGCGTCGAGCCGCTTCTTGCCCTTGAACAGCCCGTACTCGTTGAGCGTGAGGCCGGCGTTCACGGCGCGCTGGCGGAGGACGATGTTGTGCTCCTTGCTTCCCGTGAAGTAGAGCAGGGCGGGGGCGTACTCGTCGTCCGCGACGACGCGGAGGTCGATCTGGAGGCCGTTCGACAGTCGCACGCTGCATTTCGTTCCGCCCTTGCCGATGACCTCCTCGACGGCGGGGGCGCGGGCGAAATGCTCGATCACGTCGCGCGGCGCGTTAGAGCTCGCGAGGAGATCGACGTCGCGCACGACGGGCTTGCCCCGGCGGAGGCTGCCGGCGATGCCCGCCCCGAGGACGACCGGTTGAAGGTAGGCGAGCAGCTCGCGCGCCACTTGGAGGGCCTGGCTGACCAGGTAGAACCCCTCGTGCTTTCCCGCGCGGGTGATGGATTCGAGGATCTTCACCTGGGTCCGCTCGCCGAATCCCGACAGCTTGGCGATCTTTCCCGCGCGCGCCGCGGTCTCGAGCTGCGCGGGGGAGGTGATGCCCAGTTCTTTCCAGAGCGTCTTCACCTTCTTCGGCCCGAGGTTGGGGAGCTTCAGGACGTCGAGAACCCCCGCGGGGACCGACGCGCGCAACTCCTCGTAGTACTTGAGTTTGCCCGTGCGGTGGAGCTCGGTGAGCTTCTCCTCGATCGCCTTCCCGATGCCGGGGAGCTCGCCCAGCTTGCCCTCGTCGATGAGTTTCCCGAAGTGGACCTCCAGGCCCTCGATCGTGCGCGCGGCGTTCTGGAACGCGCGGACCTTGAACGGGTTCTCGCCCTGGAGATCGAGGATGGTGGCGATGGTCGAGAGGACCGCGGCGGACTCCGCGTTGTTCATCGGTCCGGGTCCTTTCGGTAAAGCTCGTGGCAGGGCGCGCACGCCGTGCCGAGCCGTCGCCAGGCGCGAACTCCCTCATCGCCGCTCCAGGTCGCCGCCTCCAGCTTGCGGGCCGCGTCCAGGAATTTGCCGAACTCGAACGCCAGATCGCGGTTCTCGGCCTCGGAGGCGCGGGGGGACAGGCGCGACGCGCGCTCGGCGCCGGCCAGGATCGTCGCCAGCCGGCGTTTCGCGTCCTCGGGGGGTTTTTTCGCCGCGAGGTCGTCGTGAAGCCGTTCGTACTCCAGGTCCATCGCCTTCATCTCGCGGATGTAGGCGCGCGCCTTCTCCTCGAGGGGGGAGGGGGGGGACACCGGGTCGCCGCAGGCCGCGAGAGCGGGCAGGAAGGCGATGACGAAGAGTCCCCGGCGCATGGGGCCCCATTCTAGTGATTTGCCCGCGGCGTGTGAAAGGAGGCGGCGCGATCCCGGGGCCGGTTCCGCCCGCGGCCTATGCCTAGGTATTTCTACCTAGGCATTTTGTGGACAGACCGGATCACCGCTTCCGGCGGTCGTCCTTCCTGTCGTCTTTCTTGTCGTCTTTCTGATCGTCCTTCCGGTCGTTCTTCTTTTCTTCCTGCTGCTTGCGCTCCTGGTCGCGCTTTTCCTCCTGCTTGCGCTGGTCGTCCTGCTGGCGCCGCTGGTCCTGCTGCTTGCGCTGCTCATCCTGCTGCCGGCGCTGTTCCTGCTGTTTGCGCTGCTCGTCCTGCTGCCGGCGCATGTCCTGCTGCCGGCGCTGCTCATCTTGCCTGCGCTTCTCATCTTGCTGGCGCTGTTCGTCTTGCTGTCGGCGCAGTTGCTGCTGGCGGTCGTCGTTCTTCTTCTGGTTCTTGTTGTCGTCCTTTTTCGGGTCCTCTTTCTTCTGATCGTCCTTTTTCTGATCGTCCTTCTTCTGGTCGTCCTTCTTCCGGTCGTCCTTCCGCTCGTCCCGGCGGTCGTCTCTCTTGTCGCCTCTGCCGTCGTCCTTCTTCTGGTCGTCTTTCTTCTGATCGTCTTTCTTCTGGTCGTCCTTTTTCTGGTCGTCCTTCTTCGGCTCTTCCTTCTTACGATCGTCCTTCCGCTCGTCCCGGCGGTCGTCTCTCTTGTCGCCCCTGCCGTCGTCCTTCTTTTGATCGTCCTTCTTCGGCTCTTCCTTCTTCGAGTCTTCCTTTTTCGGGTCTTCCTTCTTGCGGTCGTCCTTCCGGTCGTCCCTCCGGTCGTCTCGCTTGTCGCCCCTCCCGTCGTCCTTCTTTTGATCGTCCTTCTTCGGATCGCCCTTGCCGTCGTCCTTCTTGCCGTCCTTGGGAGGCGGCGGCTGGTTCTTCTTCGGAGGAGCCGGCGGGGGCGCGTTCTTCCCGTTGTCCTTCTTGCCGTCGTCCGGCCCGCCGTCCTTCTTGCCGTCCTTGCCGTCGTCCTTCTTGTACTCCTGGTAGCGCTGGGGCTCGCGCTTCCGCTCCTCGTGCTCCTTGGTGCGCTCGACCTCCACCTTCTGCTTGTGCTCCTCGCGCCGCTCGTCGATTTCCTTGCGCGACGGCGGACGGATGACCTTCTCGCCCTTATCGCTCTTGTGCTTCACCTCGACTTCGCACTTCTTCACGACCTCGGTGCGCTTCTGGACGATCACCTTCCGGTCGCGCTCGGGCCGCTCGACGACCTTCACGCACGGCTTGTGGGCCCAGTTGTAGCCGCCGCGACCCGCGTAGTGGTACTCGTGATGAACCACGGTCACGAAGCGCACGCGGGTGTCCACGCAATTGTCCCAGCGCGTGAAGCACTCGCGGGGCTGCCACCCGTAGTAGTGCACCCCGAACCTGAGCCAGAAGAGCGCGTGGCAGTCGTAGTTAGTGAGCACGATCCGCGAATCGCGCCTCCAGTAGTACCCATAGCACCGGGAGTACGCCGGGGGGCAGGACGTCCCGACCGGCAGGTCGATGTACAGATCCCAGTAATTGAACCGGTAGTTCAGGCACACGTTCCAGAGGACCCGGTTGCAGTTGTTGTTGTAGACGTAGACGACTTCGTGGAAATTCCTCCCCGTGAGGCAGGAGACGTGCAGGAGGAAGAAGAGGTCGTCCTCGGGAATCCCGCACTGCTCATCGTAGTACTCGAACGCCCCGACCGTGTCCCAGTCGCAGCCGTAGTACTCCCGCAGCACGACCGTCCGCGCGTCGTGCCACTCGACCGTGACCTGGGCCGGTGGCGGAGGAGGAGGCGGCTGCGGCGGCGGGGAATAGTGGCGGGGTTCCCGCGTCTCCACGGCCACGATGCATCCCGGCGCGGTGAAGGCCGCGACCAGGGCCACGAGCATCAATCGCTTCATGCTTCCTCCGAGCTAGTCGTCTGCAGCCGATACGACGGATTCCACGATTCGCCGCCCATAAAATATCAGTTCCCTACGGCGGTTGTCTGCATCTGTTATGAGCAATCAAGGGCATCCCGCGTTACTTCCCGAATTCGTCCGGGAAGTCAGACCTGGTACATGTCCTTGAAGTGGGGGAGGTCGAACGCGATCGACCGCCGCGCCCCGCAGGCGCGGCACTGGAGGTCGAGCCGGTCGTAGGGGCTGCCGTCGGACCGCTGGCAGAGCGACTGGGTCTTGACCTCGTACTTCTCCTCGCCGCAGGGGCACTTCAGCCGGCTGACGACGCTGTACTCGCGCGCGACGTCGCTGAAGTGGCGCATCACGGGGCGCTCGCGCGTCTGTACGTACCGGTCGGCCACGCCCAGCAGGTGGTGGACGAGCGCATGCTCCAGCTCGGGAACTTCGTCCGGCTTGGCCGTCACGATCTCCTGGAACCGCTCGAAATGCGACCGGATGGTGAAGAGCACCATGAAGGCGATGGGGTACTGGGGCATCGGCCGCGATCCGGCCGCCATCTTGTCCGCGAGCATGCCGAGCAACTTCAGATCGGGGATCCGCCGCGGGTGAGCCTCGACGAACGCCTTGAGCAGCTCCCGGATCCCGCGCAGCAGCCGCTCGTCGAGCGCGTCGATCAACCGGATGCCCTCGAGCTCGAGCAGCCCGAAGTGCTCCCCGGTCGCCCCGAAGTAGCGCCGCCGGAGATTGAAGACATCCTCAACCGCGGCGATGGCCTCGGCGGGGGAGGCGGGGCGCCCGCGGCGCTCCGCGACGAATGCGTCGATGTGCTTTCCCTCGCGCTCGAGGATCTTCTCCGCCTGCCCGGGACTCTCGGTCTGGTCCAAAACCGTATCCTTATTTGCCCGCCCGCGTGCCCCCGGCCTGCTTCTGGATCTTCTCGCGCACCTCCGCCTCGGGCTCCACGTTGACCTTGGGTTCCCAGAAGGACCCGGTCACGACCACGGGCACCCATTGGCCGAGCGCGAGATCGGTGAGGAGGGCGATGGGCGCGACGATCAGCGACAGTATATCCTTCTCCAAACGGGGCACGAAGACCAGGTTCAGGTCCTCGCCCGTGAGTCCCATGACCCCCTCGCCGAAGAGCGAGATGGGGCTCCCGATGAAATTCATCTCGTCGATGCGGACCCGGTCGCGCTCGATCGTGTAGATGACCTGCGCGCTATTCACGATCCGGTCGGACACGGGGTTCAGCGCCAGGAGTCCGAGGATCCCCGTGAACGCGGGCAAGTCGTAGAGATTCCCCCGGCTGATCTCGATCCGTCCCGCGCCGACCGGCCGGTGATGGGTGCTCTCGTCGGAGGTGACCGCGAGGACGGCGTCGAAGTGGCCCGAGACCGGACGCTTCACGAAGCTGGCCCGTTCGGAAAGCTGGGCGACGTCGGCGTCGGTCGCCGCGAGCCGGACATCGATGGCGAGGGGCTTGAACGAACGAACGACCGCGTGTCCCGTCAGCCGCCCCCCGTAGAAGTTCCCGAGGATCGGCTCGAACACGACCTGGTCCCCGCGACGGATGATCTGCGTCTCGAGTCCCGTCACGATGTAGCCGACTTCGCGATTCCGGCCCTCGATCGCGATGTGCACGATCCCGTCGTGCAGGTGGATTCCGTTGAAAGGGAAGGGGTCGCCCACGGGAGCCTTGGGCACCACGGGGCGGGAGACGAGGGGCGGCGGCGCCGCAGGGGGCTCGGGCGGCTTCTCGACCTCGGGAGGCCGGGGACGGGGCCGGAGCGCCCAGAGGAGATTCCAGCCGGTCGTGAAGTCGCGGCGGACATAGATCTCCGGATGGAAGATGTCGATGCGGGCCACGCGAAGGTCGGCGTCGCGCAGGGGCCAGCCGTCCAGCGCGATGACGATCCGGTCGGCCCGGTACAGGAGCCGCTTGACGCCGTCGAGGTTGGTCGAGATCACGACGCGGTGGAGGACGAGATTGCCGTCGGCGTCGATCTCCACGCGGCCGACGCGGTCCACGTCGGCGGTGATGAGCGGATGGAGGAGGGACTGCGCGAGGTCGCGCACGAGGCCTTCCACCACCCACGTCCGGAGCGTGAGGTAGAGGGCCGCTACCCCCGAGAGAACGGCCACGAGCGCGAGGAGGCGTCCGAGGTTGGAGGCCGCCCGACGGGCCCGTCGCCGAGTTTCCTTCCGTTTCTCGGTTTTACCGGCGACGTCGGGCATCCAACCGGATTATACCGGTCGGCGCAGGGGCGCGAAGTCCGTCCGCTCCGTGCAGCCGAGGGTCTCGTAGGCGTAGCGCAACCGCTCCTCGAGCGTGACCACGGGAATCCCGAGCTTCTCCGCGGCCTTCTCGGCCGTGAGTCCTTCCACGTGGCGGGCCAGGAAGGCGGACCGGAAGCTGGGCCTCAACGCCAGGACGCGATCCATCGTCGGCGCTGGCCCCGAGAGCACCATCGTCGTGAAGTGACCCGAGAGGAACGCCCGCAGCCGGGTCATCGCCGATTTGAGCCGCCGGTCGATCGTGTCCAGGGAGCATCCCAGCTCCTCCGCCAGCTCGGCGCGCGGCCTTCCGCGGACGCACCGCTCCTGCACGAGGCGCCGGTCGCCGGCGGGCAAGGCGGCGAGCGCCCGGCCGAGGAGCCCGGACATTTCCGCGTCGACCATCGCCCCGGACGGACGCCCGTGGCGCGTGTCCTCGAGCTCGGGCTCGTCGGGCAGGGGCTTCGCCCGGCGTCCGACGCGCCGCCAGGCGAGATGCTTGACGACGCCCAGCAGCCAGCCGGTGAATTTCGCGGGGCGGCGCTTCGCGTCCCGGACCACGTCGAGCCCGTGCGCGATCGCCTCCTGCGCCAGCTCATCGGCCTCGACTTCCTGGTGCGTGATCGACAGCCCGAACTTCCACGCGCGCTTGAAATACCTCTCGTAGAGCTCGCGGGCCGCGTCCCGGTCGCCGCGGATCCACCGCTCGATGAGCTCGTCCGACGTGGGTTTCGCCATGGAATCCGGCATGTACTGTACCCCCGTTCAAAGCCGGGCCGGGAGGTTCCGGAGATAGAGGAGCCAGCCCAGCGCGTGGAGCGCCGCCGCGACGTGGACCCACCCCGGATCCACGCGCAGGGCTCCCAGGCCGAAGGCCGCGACGCCGACCGCGGAGACCGCCATCAGCCGCTTCGCGAGCCACGCGGCCGTCGGAGACGAGTGGCTTCCCTTCAAAGGAACCCGATCGCGCAGCGTGAGGCCGCCCAGGATTCCGCACGCCGCCCAGAGGACGTGGAGAGGCGCCATGCGCGCGAGGAGCGCCGCCTGCGCCGACGAGGCCACGGTCAGGCGCGCCGTCGCGGATGCGGGATCAGGCCCCCGCGCCATCTCGGCCGTGGCCGAGACCAGCACCGCGGCCGCCAGGGCCGTCAGCGAAATCCAGGTCAGACGCATCGGCGGAACCCTCCTGAATCGCGCGCACGGCGTCGGGCGGGGCCGGCGCGAGCCGGGGCGCCACTCCCTTCGCGACGCGCGCGCCGGAACGCGCGAAGAACTCGAACCGGGGAAGGCTCGTCACGGCCCACGGCGGCACGAACTCCGACGGGCGCCACGCCGTGTTCCTCCCGAAGACCGCGCGGAAGTCGTCCACCACGTCGAGACCCGACCGGAACATCGCGGGCTCGTACGATTCGGCGTCGCTCACGGCGGGAAGCAGGCGCGACCCGGCGAGCGACGAGAATGCCGCCGCGTCGTCCAGGCTCGGGGAACGAAACTGTACGACCGTGTTGACGTTCGCCAGGACCTGTCGCGCGCGCGCCTCGGATCCGAGCGCCGACTCGAAGTCGGCGGCGGACTGCGCCGATCCCGCGATCCTCAGTCCCGCGCCGCGACCCTTGTTGAGGAGCGAGATGAAGGGCGTCGAGACCGCGTCAGCCAGTTCGTCCACGAACAGGGAAAGGGGTCCGCCCGGCGCTCCGTAGGCGTATTTCGCCCCGACGTAGGACTGGAAATCCAGGAGGGCCAGCTTCGCCACGGCCCCGGCGGAATCTCCCCCGAGAAGGGAACCCAGGAAGAAGTAGGCGACGCCGCGCGACCGGTCGAATTCGCCCCAGGAGAATCCGCCGGCGTCCGGAGAGAGAAGATCCCGGTGCGAACCCGACGTGAGCTTGCAGAGGATGGGAACGAGCGCGCTCGAGAGCTTCTGGGCGTGTTCGCGCGGTCTCAGGGCCAGCGAGAGAAGGCGGTCGAGTTCGGGAGTCGCCGGACCGTCGCGGCGCGCGAGGTACCGCCGGGCCATGGCTTCGGAATCGAGCTTCGCCAGTTCAGGCGCGATCCCCTTCACGAGCTTGCGCGGGAGGCTCCACGGATCCTCGACCGCGTGAGTGCGAAGGGCGGCCAGGGTCATTTTCTCGCCGTGCCGCGCCATGGCGGAGGCCGTGGTTTCGATGACTTCCCACGCGAAGGCGCGGAACGGCTCGGCGTCGCCGCCCGCGGGCAGGAGCGCCGCGATCCGGTCCGCGATCTCGCGGGTCTCGATGAACTTCGCCACCGGGTTGTAGGCGACGCTCGCGGCCGGGTAGGGCGGGGCGATGAGCGACAGGGGCTTTCCCGCGCGGCGGCATTCGTCGACGACGCGCGCGAGGAGCCCCGCGTCCCCCTTCGGATCGATCACCGCGACGGCATCGCCCCGGCGAATCGCCTGCGCGATCAGCACTTCGAGCAGGCGCGTCTTTCCAGTTCCCGTGGATCCGAGAATCAGGAGATGCAGGTCGAGCTCCGACTCGGCGAGATGGAGATCGCATTCGTCGGCGGCGCCCACCGCGTGCAGCGCGTTCGCCCCGGCTCCGCGCGTCGCTTCGCGCTCGAGGTCGACCGCCTGGGCCGGCGTCCATTCGAATCCGCGCCCGAGGTAGACCCGGCCGGGGAGCGTGGGAAGCGCGTCGATGGAAAGGGGGCCCCGGCCCTTGAGTCCGAGGCGCCGGCGGCGATCGCGCAGCCACGAGGCGGCCGGAATCACCGAGGCCATGCCGAGGAGGGTGCTGGCGCTCGCGAGAGCGCGCCCGTGGGGGAGGTCGTCGGCGAGGACGACCGCCCCGGCGGCGGACGCGAGCATCGCGGCGGAGAGGGCGAGGCGCTTCATCGCGGCCCCACCAGCCGGGGCGGAAGGCATCGATGGCACTCCTCGAAGATCCCGAAATGCAGGAAGAGGTACGAGCCGGTCATCGAGCCCGCGCCCGCGTCGATGTCGCCGGGGGACCCGATCGGGATCGCCGGCCGCCATACGGGCCGGATCATCTGGAGGTAGTGGCCGGTCCGCGGCTCGAACGCATACGGACTCAGGACGACGCGGCCCGCGGGATCGCTGGCCACGCGTCCCGCGCGCACGGCTTGCAGGAAGGCGGCCTTGGGTTGGCTGGGCTGAAGGACGAAACCCGTGCGCGGATAGTACGCGCCCCAGGTTCCGGCGCACCCGGGTTGAGCGGGTTGGGTTTCGCATCCAAGGGCGATCCGCCAGGGTCGCAGGATCCGATCCCACCAATCGATCCTCCAGCCAATCGGGTCGAGTTCCGACAAGTAGTTCACGCGAAAACCCTGCGGCCACGGCTTGGCGATCGGGATCCCGAAGAGATCGGGAGGGAAGGGGACCAGCGTGTGGACGCGCGCGTCGGCGAATTGGAGGCCCCCTTCCGTGTGGCCTCCCGTGGTGCGAAGGCCGCGCGCGGCGGCTTGCGCCTCGGCCACCAGGGACGCGCCCGGGCGTCGCACGACTTCGATGAGACCGCAGGGAAACGCATTCTCGACCCAGAGGCAGTGCCGCGTTCGTCCCTTGTGCGGGCAGCCCAGGACGCCCTTGATCCGCCACGACCGGAAGATCGCGCCGAGGTCGGCGCGGGCGGCGATCGTCGCCGCGGGTTCGGGAATGTCCTGGGGAAAGAGGAGACCCGCCAGCAGCGCCGCCGCGAGACGGGTCATGGCCGGCCGCCTTCCGTCAATTCCACTTCGTTCGCGCCCACGGGCCGGACGAGGGTCGGCGCGCAGCGGACTCCGAAGCGAGCGGCCAGTTCCGGATCCGCGGGGATGGAAACATCCGCGATCGAGCGGGCGCGGGTGACGACCAGGAGGGCGCCTTCCGGCGGCTCGGATCCCGCGGAGGCGAAATAGAGCGGCTTCATTTCGGGCGGAAGCGTCCCGACTCGCGTCCTCCGGACCGTACGCGAGCGGCAGAACGGCAGTCCGGAATCGAAAGGCGGAAGGGACGTGGAGACTGGATGATCGAACGAAAAGGATCGAAAGGACCTGGCCGCTTCCTCGTGGATCCGTGCGACCTGCCCCAGGTCGACCGACGTCCAAGCGCCCCGGACTCCGTGATCGCATGCCGGTTCCTGCACGAGGAACGCGATCAGGATCGCGCTACCGGCCGATTTCATTTTTCTCGTCCTCCACCGACTGCGACGACACGACGATCCCGCTGGGGTTGGCCGCGGTGGGCGCGATGCGTTCCAGGGCAATCCGGTAGATCGCCGTCGAGTCGCGCGACAACCGGTCCGCGATGACGAGGGTGCGGCGCGCGCGCACCGTGACGGTCACGCCGTCGGTCCGGTCGACGACGCCGTCGTCGAGCGGCACGACGATCGACGACATCCGTCCCTCGCGCGCGACGGCGAGTCTCCGGTCGAGGGCATCGCTCGCCTGCGACCACGTGCGCGGCGAGAGGCGCTTCTTGAGCCACTCGGTCGCGGCGGGAAGCGTGGACGGCGTGTACGTGTCGAACGAAACGAGATAGAGACGGGCGAAGTCGCGGGCCGCTTCATCGCCGATCTCGTCCGGAACCGCGAGCGTCTCCTGCGGCAGGACGAGGATGGGTCGCCGTTCGAGAGCCTTGGCGGCGAGCGCGAGTCCCAGGAGCAGGTCGAGCGCGACCGACGCGACCAGGGCCGCGAGGAGGAGATCGCGCCGCTTCAGGAGCTCATCGAGGCTGGAGAACCGTCGCATGTCGAACCCTTCCATGGACTTCCGCGCGGGGGGAGGCGTCGAGGCTCCGTGAGAGGAGCGCGAGGCCCGCACCGGCGGCCAGCACCGCGACGAGGGCGGCGGCGAGGCGGCGCGATCCGTCCCGCACGCGGCAGGCCGCGTCGAGGGCTTGCGAATTACGCCGGGGGCCGCCTGTGGTTCCACCACGCGATGGCCAGGTCGTCATCTTCTTCTCCGGTGAACGGTGAAAGCCGGGTCACCCGGCGGGGAAGCACTTGGGGAGCGCGCAGCGCGGCCGGCAGCAGGTCCGCGAGGCCGTGCCGGTAGGCGAGGGCGTACAGGTGGCCGGGAGGCTTGCCCGCCTTGAGGCGGAGGAGGGTGACCCACAGGCCGAGTCCCGTCCCGACGGCCACGATGCCGTCCGCGAGGAAGAGAAGGACGATCGCCGCAAGGCCGACGCCGACAAGATCTTCGGGTTCGAGCCCGAAGACTTGGATCGGCCGGTCAAGCGTCCTGGC